>JANYBQ010000159.1 GCA_025360705.1 Betaproteobacteria bacterium
TTGCGGATTGCTGGAGACCTATGCCGCTCCCGAGCCTTTTCCATGGTCCGACTTCGTGGTGGCGCGCGGGCGGGCGATTTGCCGTGCCGGACGGGGTGAAACCGGCGCCGCGCTTGTGGCGTCACTCCAGTCGCTGCTTCAGCAGGCGGTGGACGCGCAAAGCAATATACACGTGCCCGGCATCGAGGCCGCGCTGGAGCGCCCGGCCGCTTAACCTTAGCCCAATTCGGGCAGACCTTATCCGGTTGCCTTCAGCCGTCTGCGCCTGCGCCGCACCCAGTGGTTTAGCGCTTCCACCGCGACCGAAAACGCCAGCGCAAAGTAAATATAACCCTTGGGCACGTGTACGCCAAAACCATCGGCCACCAGCAAAATTCCGATCAGCAGCAGGAACGACAGCGCCAGCATTTTCACGGTCGGGTGCGCCGCCACGAAGTTGGCCAGCGGGTTGGACGCCACGATCATTATCAGCATCGCGATCACCACAGCGGCCACCATCACCCAGAGCTTGTCGGCCATGCCCACCGCGGTGATGACCGAGTCGAGCGAGAAGATGATGTCGATGACGGCGATCTGGAGCACCACGTTGCGCAGGGTCGCACCGGCCGCGCCCTCGGGCTGGTCGCCCGCGTCCTCGTCATGTTCCACCTGTTGATGGATCTCGGTCGTGGCCTTGTACAACAGGAAAAGCCCGCCCCCGATCAGGATCAGGTCGCGCCAGGAGAAGCCTTTAGCGGCCAGCGTAAACACCGGCTCGGTCAACCCCACGACCCATGCCAGCGTAGCCAGCAGCATCAGGCGCGTGATCAATGCGAGCGATAACCCGACCTTGCGGCCAACCGAGCGCTGGTGCGCCGGCAGGCGTCCGGTGAGGATCGCAATAAACACCAGGTTGTCTATGCCCAGCACGATCTCCAGCGCCGACAGGGTGACGAGCGACAACCAAATCTGCGGGTCGGTGACCCAGGCGAAGGTGAAAAATTCCATCACCCGATTTTCGCTGCGGGGTGCTATTTCCCCATAGGGTCTGGGGGTTCAGGCCCGCACGCCCGGATGCGTTTGCGCGGCGGTGGGTCGTTGTGCGTTCTTCATGACCAGGGGATGCGTAATGGGGGAGGGCATCTGGGCCACTCTGAAGGGCTTGTCTCATCAGGTTAGCCGGGATAGCTGCCCGGACAATTCTTGCAGGCCAATGGCCTCGACTTCTTCGCTTATGGGGTATCGGTCAGGTCCGGCATGAACCACCAGGCGTCGGGCTGGTTTTAAGTCTTCGCACGCTTCATAAAACCCCCTGCCAGGTTTGGCGGCGCGGCTGCGCTTGACTTCAATCGCCCAGCGCTCGCCGCCGGGCAGTTCCAGCAGCAGGTCGATTTCGGCACCGCCGGAAGTGCGGTAAAAGCCCGGTACGGTGCGCCCTGGCGCCGCAGCTATCAGGTTTTCGATCACAAAGCCCTCCCAGCTTGTGCCCACCACCGGGTGCCCCAGCAAAGCATTGCGGTCCGCGAGATTCAGCAACGCGTGAAGCAAGCCGCTGTCGCGGATGTAGACCTTGGGCGACTTGACCAGGCGTTTACCCACATTGACGTGGTATGGCTGCAAGCGCCGCACCAGCAACAGGTCCACCAGCAAATCGGTATAGCGGCTTACCGTCTGGCTGCTTACTTCCAGGCCAGAGGCCAAACGGGACGCGTTGAGCAAAGCGCCCTGGTTATGCGCCAGCATGGTCCAGAAGCGGCGCAAGGTTTCGGCAGGTATACGCGAGCCGAACATGGGCACGTCGCGCTCCAGATAGGTCCGGAGCAGATCCTTGCGCCAGTCCAGGCTCAGGCGGTCGTCGTGCGCCAGAAAGCTGTCGGGGAAACCGCCCCTTATCCAGAGTTTTTCCAGCGCATCGGCGGGCACTTCCAGCGCGGTCAGAGGCGTCATGTCGGTGTAGGCAATACGCCCGGCCAGGCTTTCGCCGCTCTGGCGCATCAGGTCGAGCGATGCGGAACCGAGCAAAAGAAAACGTCCGGTACGCCGCCCGTGCCGGCGGCCCTTGTCGATCAGGCCGCGCAGTGCCAAAAACAAGTCAGGGGCGCGGTGAATTTCGTCGAGGATAACCAAACGGTTTTCGTATGCTGACAAATAGGCTACGGGATTGTTGAGCTTGTCAAGCTCGTGGACGTCTTCCAAATCCAGTTAGAGGGCGTCTTGCTGGCTGGCGATTTGAAGCGCCAATGTAGTTTTGCCTACCTGGCGTGGCCCTATCAAGGCCACGGAGGCTTGGCGCGACAAGGCTTGCTGAACTATTTCCAGGGTTATTCGAACTAACATCCTTGCAAATTTACCATGACATGTGAAATTTGCAAGGATGTTTTGCTGGCGTTAGGAAGCTTCGATCACTACACCGCCTGATTGGATTCAGGAAGAATCCAGCGACGCGCTCCAGCGGTCGCCCCAGGCGTTGGCGATAGCCTGCCGATCGTGTTTGCCGGGGCGGCCGTCTTTCAGTGTCAGGGCCGGTTCGGTGCCCATGCGCCGCTGTTCCGCCGCTTGCGCGCGCAGGCGCATGCTCTCTGAGGTTTCGTCATACAGCTGTTGTGCCACGGGAGCCGAGCAGCGTTTGTCGCTTAAAGCCTTGACTACCAGCGTGCGATCCAGGCCGGCCTGGCGCAGGACCACGGTGTCACCGGGGCGCACTTCACGCGCGGGCTTGGCCTCTTGCGCATTGACGCGTACACGTCCTTTGTGGATGTCCTCCACCGCCTGTGTACGGGTCTTGTAAAAACGCGCGGCCCACAGCCATTTGTCGATACGAACTTTTTCCATTACGCCGTATTCTGGACCAAAGGCAACCGCACCGTGGCGTCCAGCCCGATGACCGATCCATGTACGACGCGGTTGTCCAAGGTGACGCTGCCTCCCAGCGCCTGCGTTATCTCGTGGCAGATCGCCAACCCCAGGCCCGAACCGCCGTGGGTATTGCGGGCCGAAAACGGCTGGAATAAACGAGCCCGCAGTTCGGTGTCGATACCGGGTCCGCCGTCCGCCACGGTCAGTGCCGCGTGGTGACGGTCCGTCACCACGTGCACCGCCAGGTTCGAGGCGCGCGGGCTGTGTTTGATGGCGTTGTGCAGCAGATTACGCGCCAGTTCGCGCAGCATCCATTGATGGGCCCGCATTAGCGCGGGCATGGTCTGGATTTCGAAATCCAGATCTTTTTCGGCCATCAGAGGCGCCAGATCCAGAGCGACCGAACGCACGATAGCGGCTAGATCGAGTATTTCCGTATCGGCCTGCTGGCGCAGTTGTTCCACCTTGGCCAGAGCCAGCATCTGGTTGGCGAGTTGGGTGGCGCGCTCCACCGTAGCGTTGATTTCCCGCAGCGCCGGCAGCGGCGCGATGTCACCGCGCAGCGCCGACTGGACCTGGACCTTGAGCACCGCCAGCGGCGTGCGTAGCTGGTGCGAGGCGTCGCGTACAAACCGCTTCTGGTGATCCAGCAGCAGGTTCAGGCGCGCCATGACCTGGTTGGTGGCGTCCACCAGCGGCCGCAGTTCGCGCGGCACGTCCGTTGCGGTTAGGGGCGTCAGGTCGCCCTCGCGGCGCACGCGCAGAAGGGCGCTCAGGCGGCGTACCGGGCGCGTCGCCCGTTGAACCACCACCATCACCACCAGCGCGATGACACTTGCGAGCAAAGTCTGGCGCCACAAGGTGTCGATCAGGATCTGGCGCGCCAGGGTGTGGCGCAACTCCAGGGTTTCGGCCACCTGAATGGTCGCCATGCCGCGTCCGTTGCGGCTGGCCACGGGTTGCAGCAGGACCGCCACCCGCACCGCGTCGCCATGCAGGTGGTCGTCGTAGAAGTCCACCAGCGCGGCGTAGGGCCCCTGGTCGGGAATCCGTCCGCGCCAGGCTGGCAGGTCGTCGGTTCCGTCGATCAGTTCACCCCCGGGCGTGGAGATGCGGTAGACCATGCGGCTGCGGTTGTCGGCTTCGAAGGCCTCCAGCGCCGAGTACGGCACAGTAGTGCGAAACCGCGCCTGGTCGCCTTCACCTTCGACCTCCAGCGACTCGCCGATGGTTTTTGCGGAAGCCAGCAAGGTGCGGTCGTAGGCGGTATTGACCGCGTCCAGCGCTTGGCGGTACAGCGTAACGGCATCGAGCAACATGAACAGCGAAATCGGCAACAGGATGCCGAGCAACAGGTAACGGCGCAACGACAGACCGCGCACGGCGCCCTTCAACTCAGGCACCCGCTTTCAGCAAATACCCCAGGCCGCGCAGCGTCATGAGGGTAGCGCCGGTATCGGCCAGTTTCTTGCGCAGCCGGTAAACCACGACTTCGATCGCTTCGTGTTGCACCTCCAACTCGCCGGGGAACACAATTTCGAATAACTGCTCGCGCGTCACGGCGCGACCGGGCCGCGCCATCAAGGCATGCATCAGGCGCATTTCGCGCCGGCTCAGGTCCAGCACCTTGAGGCCATGGTAGATGGCGCCGCTTTGCGCATCGAGCCGTAACTGGCCCCATTGGCGCAGTTCGGCCTGGGCCTCGTCCG
>JANYBQ010000162.1 GCA_025360705.1 Betaproteobacteria bacterium
CCGGCGTGAATCGGCGCGATCTTCGTCGCCGGTACCCACTACTTCGATCAGGCGCTCGAACGGTTCGAACCCGCTCGGCACACCCGAACCCAGATTGATCAGTACCTGCCGATGCGGTGAGTTGACCGGCAATTTGCAGAACACCACGGGTGACGCGGCCAGCATGCCCGCGTCACAGGCCTCGGCGCAATGGGGCACGAAATCGACCGCGGAAAAGGTCCACAAATCGATGTCGAACCGCCGCAACAAGGCTTCGTCACCGGTGACCGCCACCCGTGAGCCGCGGGCCGCGGCCTTGCGCAATAAACGACAAACGTAGGCCCACTTATCCGGAGCGTTGAAATGAAAGGCCACCTCGGTCATAAGGCGCGCTTCACGCCGACTTGCGCCGTGTGCCTCTGGAGGGCTTCCTGGGCGCCGACATCGATTTGGCAGCTTGCGCGAGCAGGTAATTCAACAGCAAGGGAACCGGCCTGCCGGTGGCGCCTTTGGCGGTGCCGCCCTTCCAGGCAGTGCCGGCAATGTCCAGATGCGCCCACGGAAACTTGGCCGCAAAGCGGTGCAGGAACTTGGCCGCGGTAATCGCTCCACCGGCGCGGCCTCCTACGTTGGCCACATCGGCAAAGTTGGTCTTCAAAGCTTCGGCGTAGTCGTCATCGAGCGGCATTCTCCAGCACGGATCCTGCGCGGCCTCGCCGGCCGCGTGCAAGTCGCCGGCCAGGTCGTCGGCACTGGCAAACAGTCCGCTGCGCACGCCGCCAAGCGCAATCACACAGGCGCCGGTAAGCGTGGCGATGTCGATCACGGCACGGGGCTGAAAGCGCTCCGCATACGTCAGGGCATCGCACAGAACCAGGCGCCCCTCGGCATCGGTATTCAATATCTCGATGGTCTGCCCGCTCATGCTGGTGACCACATCGCCCGGTTTGACGGCCTTTCCATCGGGCATGTTTTCGCAACTTGGGATCAGACCCACGACATTGATCGCGGGTTTAAGGTCGGCCAGCGCGCGAAAAACACCAAGCACACTGGCCGCTCCGCACATGTCGAACTTCATCTCGTCCATCTCCAGCGCCGGCTTGATGGAAATACCTCCGGTATCGAAGGTGATCCCCTTGCCGATCAATACCGTTGGAGCCTGCGACTTGGCGGCGCCGTGATACCGCAACACGATGAACCGAAGCTCTTCCTCCGAGCCCCTGGAAACCGCCATGAACGACCCCATTCCAAGTTTTGCAACTTGTTTCGGACCCAGTACCTCACACTGAATGCCCGGCATTTTGGCAAGACTTTTGGCGGCAACCGCCAGCATGGCCGGCGTGGCGTAATTTGCCGGACGATTGGCCCATTCCTTGGCCAGTTCAACACCGTGCACCGCAGCCACCGCATGGTCGAAATCCGCCTGCACGGCCGCGACATCGGACACCCCTATCACCACTCGTGTGACGGCCCGTACGTCGGCCTTGGGTTTGGTCGTGCTGTAGACATAAGTCGCGTCGGCAATCGCCGCCACGACCGCGCGCACTGCATCCCCGGCGGGGGGCCATGCGAAACACACAGCAAGGCTTTTTACGCGGTCTGACTTGACTACGGCGACCGCCGCCGCAGCGGCCTGTCGGACCTGCCGCGCCAACCCCTCGTCGCACCCGACCAGCACTACCCGCGCGCACGTCACCCCGGGGGCACGATAAACGTGCAGCGACTTACCGCACTTCGTCTCCAGGTCCCCTGCTTTCAGCGCTTCGGCAATCAACGCCGATACAACGCCCCCCGCGGGCTTGAATGATTTGGGCACCAGAACGATCATGGCGTCGCCCTTCTGGATGGCGGCATCGGCGAGATCGAAGCGGCTCAGTTCAAAGTTCATAATTGCGTTCGTTCCTTCTCATCCGATGTTATTCCATTCTTCTATCCGCAAGGAAATGGCCCGCGCGTTCGGTGCTACCGTGGTGGTGCTGGCGACCATCGTGATGACCATGCTGTTGATCCGGACTTTGGGGCTGGCAACGCGTGGCAGCGTCGACCCGGCGGAAGTGCTGATGGTGCTGGGTTACACGGTGTTGGGTCACGCTCCAACCATCCTGACGCTGAGTCTTTTCATTTCCATAGTCGCCACTCTTTCGCGCATGTACCGCGACAGCGAAATGACAATTTGGTTTTCCACCGGACAAGGCCTGGGAAGTTTCGTGGGGCCGCTGCTGCGTTTCGTCTGGCCGATTCTGTTGGTGATAACCGTGCTGGCGATTTTTGCCTGGCCCTGGTCGCACCAGCAATCGCAGGTTCTGCGCGACCGGTTCGAACAACGCGGCGATCTTGAACGCGTCACTCCGGGACAATTCCAGGAGTCCGCCGGAGGGAGCCGGGTTTTTTTTGTAGACAAGGATTCGGTTGGCGGAAAAACCGCTGGCGAAGTATTTATCGCCGCCACGGAAAGGGGCAAGCAGACCATCACGTCCGCCAGGAAAGGACGCATCGATACGGTTGGCGCGGACCAGTTCCTGATGTTGTCGGCGGGGCAGCGGCTCGAGACCGAAATTGGCCAGCCCGGTTTGAAGATGAGCGAATTTGAGCAGTACGGCATTCTGGTAAACGACAAGGCGCAGGACGTGGAGCGCGCGCTACAGCCGCAGGCTCTGTCTACCAGTACCCTTATCGCGGGGCGTACTCCGGCATTCCTGGGTGAACTCTCCTGGCGGCTGGGACTGGCATTGGCTGCCCTCAACTTCGTATTGATGGGGCTTGCGGTGTCGAGCGTCAACCCGCGCATCGGGCGCAACGGCAACCTGCTTTTTTCGTTGTTCACCTTTATCCTGTACTACAACCTGGTCAACCTTGGATCGAGCCGCATCGCATCGGGCACCAGCGATTTTTGGCGCTTCTTGCTGGCATTGCATGGCGGTGCGTTTTTCGCCACCGCGCTGTTGCTGATCAAACTGCATTTCAACTGGACGCTGGCATCCAGTTTGCGCCGCAAGCGGTCTGTCGTCGGCCCGTATGGAGCAGGCAATTGAAAACCGTCCGCCGCATGATTTATGCGGATGTTCTCGTATCCGTCGGTTTTGTGACGCTGGGTTTTCTGGCTCTTTTTTCTTTCATAGACTTCGTCGACGAATTGCGCTGGGTGGATGCCTCCAATCCGGCGGGTTACCAGGTGCGCCATGCGCTCATGTTTGTGTCCACCCTCGCGGCCAGTACGCTGTACGAGTTGATTCCCATCACGGTTCTGATCGGGTCGGTCTTCGTAATGGCGCGGTTGGCGCAAAGTTCTGAATTCACGGTGCTGCGCACCAGCGGGCTCGGGCCGTGGCGCGCATTGCGGGTGATGTTGGGACTGGGTCTGCTGTTTACATTACTCACGTTCGTGGTGGGCGATTTTCTGGTACCGGTAGCTGACCATGCGGGCCAATTGCTGCGAGCCAGATACTTGCGCCAAATTTCGGTCGGCCAAACCGGCGCATGGTTGAAAGACAAACAGTCCAACCAATCCTATGCCGTTAACGTGGGCGCGTTGGCGCCGGACGGCAACATGCGCAATGTGCGTGTCATAGAATTCGATAACGTCGGGCGCCTGGTGTCCCTCAGCGAAGCGAAGCAGGGCAGCTTCGGAAGCGGCGAATCCTGGATTTTGCGGGACGTGGCGCGCACGGAGTTCCGCTTCAAAGGCTCAGGCGACACCCACGTCACGCGTCAAACCATGAGCGAATATCGCTGGCCGACCACTCTCACGGCTGAAATGGTTTCGGTTGCCCTGCTGCAGCCTGAACGTATGCCCACCATCGATTTGTTTCAATTCATGCGCCACCTGGACGCGAATGGCCAATCCTCTCAGCGCTACGAAATCGAATTTTGGCGCAAGGTTTTTTACCCTCTTAGCTGTTTTGTCATGGTGGTGCTGGCGCTGCCTTTTGCTTACCTGCATTTCCGGATCAGCGGCATCTCCACTTTTGTATTTATGGGGGTCATGACCGGCATCAGCTTCTTCCTGCTTAACGACCTGTTTGGTCATTTCGGCAATTTGCGCAACTGGTGGCCCTGGCTGACCGCCGCGGCGCCGGGCCTGATCTATTCGCTGTTTTCGCTGTCGGCATTCGGCTGGCTGGTGTTGCGACGATAACGATGCCCCGGCGCGCCATCGTACTTTTCGCGCACGGCTCGCGCGACCCCGCATGGTGCCGCCCAGTCGAGGCAGTAGCGCAACGCGTGCGTGAACTCGATGCCACCGTGCCGGTGCGTTGCGCGTACCTTGAGCTGATGGATCCCGACCTGCCCACCGCCGTGCGCGACCTGATCGGGGCCGGCGGCGTTGACCGGATCGGCGTCGTGCCGATGTTTTTGGGCGTTGGCAGGCATGCGCGCGAGGACCTGCCGGTTTTGATGGCAGCACTGGCGGTGGAACACCCGCAAATTGAATTCCATATCCAGCCAGCTATCGGGGAAGACCCGCGCTTAATCGATTTAATTGCTCAAATCGCGCTTGCGTGATGGGTGGCTGACGCGGATTGGCCCATAAAGCCGCGCGAGCATAATAAAGCCGGTTAATAGTCTGCATTCGATATGAACCTTCACCAGTTTCGCTTTGTCCAGGAGGCGGTCCGTCGCAATCTGAATTTGACCGAGGCGGCAAAGGCTCTGCACACCTCCCAACCTGGGGTGTCCAAGGCGATCATTGAGCTGGAAGAAGAGTTGGGCATAGAGATTTTTGCGCGTCACGGCAAACGGCTTAAACGCGTTACCGAGCCGGGCCAACACGTGCTGAAAAGCATCGAGCTCATCATGCGCGAGGTAGGCAATCTGAAGCGGATCGGCAATGAATACAGCGCGCAAGACAGCGGCACACTGTCGATTGCCACCACCCACACACAGGCGCGTTATGTGTTGCCCGATGCGGTGTCCAAACTGCGCCTAGCATACCCAAAGGTCAATATCAGTCTGCACCAAGGCGCGCCCGACCAGGTGGCGCAAATGGTGATCGACGAGGTGGCCGAAATCGGCGTGGCCACCGAATCGCTGGCGGACTACGCGGAATTGGTGACCCTTCCCTGCTACGAGTGGCAGCACATGCTGGTGCTGCCGGTGGACCACCCCTTGTGCCTGAAAGAACGGATCACGCTGGAAGACATCGCGATCGAACCGATCATCACCTACCACCCGTCGTTTACCGGCCGGACCAAGATCGACCACGCATTTGCAACCCGCAACCTGAAGCCGCGGATTGCGCTGGAGGCTATCGACTCCGACGTGATAACGACCTACGTAAAGCTGGGCATGGGTGTCGGCATAGCGGCGGAAATGGCGGTCCGGGAAATCGCCAGCGACGGCGGGAAAAGCGGCCTGGCCGTGCGCCCGGTCGGTTATCTGTTCGGGCAGAACGTGGCACGCGTGGCTTTTAAACGCAGCGCCTACTTGCGCAACTTCGTTTTCAGGTTCGCCGAACTGCTCAGCGACCGCCTGGACCGCCACCTGGTTGCCCGCGCCATGACCGGACATGTCAACGACTATGAACTGTGAGGCCGCCGTGATTGCCCGCACCCCTGAACTCATCAGCAAGCTGCCGTCTATCGGTACCAACATCTTTACCGTGATGTCCACGCTGGCGGCGGAAAAAGGAGCCGTCAATCTAGGGCAGGGCT
The DNA here is from genome assembly GCA_025360705.1 of Betaproteobacteria bacterium. GTDB lineage: Bacteria > Pseudomonadota > Gammaproteobacteria > Burkholderiales > Burkholderiaceae_C > CAISIP01. The sequence goes on from JANYBQ010000162.1 coordinate 5,631, forward strand.
ACCCCGATTTTGAATGCGATCCGGCGCTGGTCGACGCGGTGTCGGACGCCATGCGGCGCGGCCTGAACCAGTACCCGCCCATGGCCGGTGTGCCGGTGTTGCGGGAGCTTATTCAGGCCAAGCTGCGGGCCTGGCACGGGCCGCACGGCGGGCGCGATTACGACGCCGCGACCGAGATCACCATCACCGCCGGTGCCACGCAGGCCATCATCACGGCCATCCTGTCGGTGGTACGACCGGGTGACGAAGCGATCGTGCTGGACCCCTGCTACGACAGTTATGTGCCGAATATCGAACTGGCGGGAGGTCGTGCCGTACGCGTGCCGTTGCACCCCGGAACATTCCGGCCCGACTTCGACAGGATAAGTGCCGCCATCGGTCCCAGAACACGCGCGTTGATCGTCAATAGTCCGCACAACCCCAGCGCCACCACCTGGAGCCAGGCCGACATGCTTAAGCTGCAGGACATCCTGGCGCCGACCGATGTGCTGCTGATCGCCGACGAAGTCTACGAACACATGGTGTTCGACGGCCGCCAGCACCACGGCGCGGCGCGTTTTGCGGGGCTCGCGGCACGCGCCTTCATTGTCTCCAGCTTCGGCAAGACCTACCATGTGACCGGCTGGAAAGTCGGCTTTGTGGCCGCGCCGGCGCCGCTGACGGACGAGTTCCGAAAAGTGCATCAATTCAATGTATTTACGGTCAACACACCGATGCAACACGGGCTGGCGAGTTATTTGGCCGACCCGCGGCCGTATCTCGAACTGCCAGCTTTTTACCAACGTAAGCGCGATCTGTTCCGCGCCGGCCTGGCCAAAACCCGTTTCAAGCTGCTGCCATGTGAAGGCAGCTATTTCCAGTGCGTGGACATATCGAATCTTGCGGTGCCCGAGCGCCATTTGGGTGAGGCCGAATTTTGCAAATGGCTCACCTCGGAAATCGGCGTGGCGGCAATTCCCCTGTCGGCTTTTTATGGTGACGGCTTCGACCAGAATGTGGTGCGGTTCTGTTTTGCCAAGAAGGAGGAAACGCTGCACTCCGCGCTGGAGCGTTTGGCGCGTCTTTAGCCAGTCAGCCCCGGCGGCGCGACTCACGCAACGCAATCCAGACCGTGGCCGCGCAAATCATCACGCCACCGATCAAGGTGTAACGGCTGGGTACGTCGCTGAATACCAGCCACCCCATAACCGCAGCCCATACCAGGTCGAGAAATTTGACCGACTGGGTCGCGGAAATGTCGGCGATTGAAAAAGCCCGCGTCAGGCAGTAATGTCCCGTGACTCCCAACACGCCCGCGGCCAGAAAACCGAGCCATTGCCACACGCTGGGTGGCTGCCAGAACCACAGCGCCATCGGCATGCTGAATGCGGACACGGAAATCGCTTGCCACAACACAATCACTTCGGCGCGCTCGTAACGCGTAAGCGCTTTGGTGAGCAGATACGATGCAGCGAACAGCGGGCTCGACGCCAGCATCAGCAGGCTGTAGACGCCGCCGCTGCCCGACAGATTGGGACCCACCACCGTAAGCACACCCGCAAAGCTGATGCTGGCGGCGATCCAGCGCTCCCAGCGCATGGCTTCGCGAAAAAACAGGTAGGCACCCAACATGATAAAAATCGGCTGGGTAAAGCCGATCGCGGTGGTGTCGGCCAAAGGCATTTTTGCCAATGCCGCAAACCAGAACATCAATCCAATGGTGTGTACGGCGCCACGCGTGAATTGACCACCAATGCGCATGGGAATATAGGCCGCCAGACCCGCGCGGGCGATCAGCGGCAACATGACGACAATGGCCAATAGGTAGCGTAGAAACTGCACCTGCAACGGGTGCAGCTGCAAGCTCAGCGTGCGCAGTACCGCGTTGAGCAGCACAAACAAAATGCCAGACGACAAGGCCCACAACAAACCCTTTACGTTCGGGTGCAACCGTCGAACGCGGTGACGCGTCAACGCGATGCGTCGTTGCAGCGGCGAGCGTGAGCGCCCCAGGGGACTTGGCGGCTTTTGGTTCAACTGTTGATCTGCTGCCAGGTTTTTTCCAGCCGCTTGATACTGACCGGCTGCGGCGTACGCAACTCCTGCGCGAAAAAACTGACGCGCAACTCTTCCAGCAGCCAGCGAAACTCCTGCACGCGTTCATCCACCACGCCTTTACGCTCCGCTACCAGGCGCCAGTAACGTGTTTCCTGCGGCCGCAACTCGGCCAGCCGGGCGCTGTCGCGAGCCGGGTCGCTGCGGTATTTTTCCAGTCGCAAGCCGATCGCCTTGAGGTAACGCGCGTAGTGCTGCAACTGAGGCCATGGCGTGGTGGTCAGGAAGTTCTTCGGCATCAGGCGCTGCACCTGTTGCGTGGCGTCCGCCGCTGCCTCCACGGCCTGTTTGCTGTCCCTTACCTTGCGTATTGCCAACGCATATTCGGTCAATATCACACCGGCCAGCCGCGCCACTTCCTGGGCA
>JANYBQ010000216.1 GCA_025360705.1 Betaproteobacteria bacterium
AAGGTGGCCGGGTTGATGGTGAAGGTTTGCCCGGCCGTGTTGGCGATGATGGTGCCGGCGTTGTTGATGATGGAGGCCGAGCTTTGGGTCAGGCTGCCCCGGCCCTGCAAGGTGATGCCGCTGGCCAGGTTGAAGGTCTGCGCCGAGCCATAACCCGCATAGATGTTGCCCCCCGCGATATTGACGGTGGCGCTGCCCGCGGTGCTGAGGCTTTGTGTGCCACTGCCCTGGAACAGCCATTGCCCGCTGCCGATATTGGCGGTGAGCCCGTTGGCCAGCGTCAGCCCGTTGTTGAAGAAAATGTTGCCGCTGGTGGTGAAGCTGGTGTGGGTTGCGTCCCCCAGCGTCACGTTGTCGAGGGTTCCGCCACTCAGCGCAAAAGCGCTTGCAACGGTTCCATTGCGGATCGTGCCGCCCAACGTCGTTGCCGCATTGAGCGTGGTCGTTCCCCCATTGTTGTCGATCGTGCCAGAGATGCTATTGATGCCGCCACCGATGGCATCCGAATTGGCGTTCAAAACCAGATTGAGCTTGCCCGCTCCAGTGGCGCTGATACCGGCATTGAGGGTGATGTTGTTGTGGGCCGTCAGGGTCAGCGATACATCCGAGCCGCTATTGGTGGTAATGGCGTTGTTGAGCGTGATGTCGCCGTTTTGCCCGTTGGTTCCCGCGCTGCCGGTGGTGATGGTGACGTTGATGCCGGCGTTGAGCGCAAGCTGGATCGTGTTCACCGTGATGAACGACGAATCGTTCGTAGTGGTGAAGTTGGAACTGCCCGTAACGTTGGTGTCCGATCCTGCCGTCTGGATCGTCACGTTGTTCGGGTCCAGCAGCCACAAGCCGCCCTTGCCTTTGGGTGCACTGGCGTCGGCGACCTGGGTGACCTCCAGCATATGTTTGCCTGAGGTCTCGATATGGCCGCCGTCGCCGCCCCATACACCGCCGCGCGCGGCAATCTTGCCGTACACGCGCGCCGTGTCGTTGGCCCACACAACGACCAGGCCCCCGTTGCCGCGCAGGTCGGCGCTGGCAAACAATTGGGCAGTGGCCGCCAGGTAGGTAATTTGCGAATTGACGATGTTCGGGTTAAGTCCCTGCCAGCCACCACCCACCAGTATTTCGCCGCCGCCCAGCGGGCCGGATGCGTCCAGCAGCGCGCCTTCACCGACGGTTATCGAGCGGCCCAGGATACGGATACTGCCGCCCACGCCATAACCGGACGCCGGTGCAGCTGGGCTGGCCGGGGAGGGTGCCGCCGGCAGGGCGGGGGTCTGCGGCTCGGGCCGGCTGGGCACCAGTGGGTCACGCGGAGCGGAGCTTGCGCCGGATGTGGGCGGTGCAGGCGGGTCATGCGGCAAGCTGCTGGCCGCAGGCAGGACGGTGGCGCTGGACAGCAGCAGCGTGGGCGCTTGCATGGGCGGCGCGTCGGCGGGCGGCGACGTCGCGGGTGTACTGGCCGGCACTGCGGATCCGGCGGCCAACGCGGCAGTGGGCGCCGCGCCATCCGCTGGCGCCAAAACCCTTGCCGTTGCCGTTGCCGTCTGGCGGTTGTTCGGGGACGGGCTTGGGTTAGCTGCGGCCGAGGGCGCTGGCGCAAGCGCGGGTACGGCGCCCGATATGGGTGCGGGTATGGGCGCAAAAGCGGACAAGGGCGCCGGCTGTGGCAGCTCCGCCCGCACCGAGATACTGCCCTGCACCACGGTGTCGCCATCCGACTGCACCAGCACTTGTCCGCCACTGGGCCCCTTGGCCTCGATCACACTGGTCGGGCCCAACAGCACGGCTTGTTTGCCGCGCAGCGTCACCGTGCCGTTCTCCCCCACGATGGCCGAGTTGGCCTGGATGCTGCCGCTGTTGCGCACCAGGCCGCCATAGATCGAGATGTGTTTGGCGATCAGGCTGCCGACGTTGACGGCCTCCTCGTTGCTGTTGCTGATCTCCACCCGTATCGATGGACGGTCGATGTCCGATATCTCCACGCTGCGCCCGGCGGCCAGCAGAATCTTGCCGTCCGGTGCTTCTATCAGCCCGGAGTTCTCGACCTTGGGCGCGATCAGCATCACCACGCCGCCCGAGGCGGTGCGTAGCGTGCCCTCGTTGCGCACATCGCCGGCGCCCGGCGTCTCCCCAAAGCGCAGGCGGTTGGCCAAAAAGTCCTGGTCGCTAAGCTTGAGCGACGACACCACCAGCCCGGCCACATCGACCTGCGAACCCTTGCCAAACACAATGCCGTTGGGGTTGATCAGGAACACGCGGCCGTTGGACTGCAAGGCGCCCAGAATGCGCGAGGGATCGCTGCCGGTCACCCGGTTGAGCACCGCACTGGCCGCGTTCTGCTGTACGAAGCGCGTCAGTTCCCCCCGGTTGATGCCAAAGCTTTGCCAGTTGATGATGGCGCCGGGGGTGTTGGTGACGGTCAGCGTGGCGCCGTTGTTCTGGAAGCTTGCCTGCCCATTTGCCACCTGCGGCACCAGTGGATTGGCCATGGCGCCGGTTGCGGCCATCGCTGCCAGCCATACCGTGGCACGCCGGTGCGCTGGCGGGTAAGGACGCGTGTTGCGTGGACCTTGTCGTTTGCCCATGATCTCTCCTGGCTGGTCGAAAGCTGCTCGTGCTTGGATGCTATGCCGCCATGGCCCGTGTGACAGTGCAAATGGTCACGCCTGGTCCGGCTGCGTAAGTATGCGCAGCCATCAGAAGTACCACAGGGCCGTGCCGTGCAAACGCCACGAGCCGTTGAGGGTGGCGGTGCCGGCGCCGGCCGTGTTCCGCGCCCCATGCAACACATAGGCATAGTCGAGCTTGAAACTGGCGCTGCGCTCGTACGAGCCGCGCAGGCCCATGCCGATGCTCGATATGGCCTGCGACTGTATGGCGCCCGGCGCCACGTTAAAGCGCACCCAGGCCGCGTCCAGGAACGCAATCGGTTGCAGCCGCAAGCCGGCCAGGCCGGTGCGCGCGCCGACATCCGGGCCCCAGACCTCGAACCCGGTACGCACACCCTTGTCGGCGGCCACCTCGCGTTCGGCGAAACCGCGCACCGAGTCGGCCCCGCCGACCCCGAACTGCTCGGCCGAGATCAGCAAATCCCGGGTGTACTGCGCCGACAGCGCGCCGCGCAGCGACCACTCGGGCGACAGGCGTTCGGTGATGCTGGACGAAAGCTTGAGGGTGGTGAAAGACGGGTCCGCGCCCAGGCGGGACTGGCTGAACGCGGCCGCGCCGCCGTGGGCACCCCCGGCCAGGTTGCGCGTCAGCGTGACCGAGGCCGCGACATCGCGCTGGGCCGTGCGCAGGTTGCCGCTGTAGGTCAAGCCCAGCGGGCGCACCTCCAGGTCTGGCGTCAGGCTGGTGCCCCCACCCAGCGGCACCACGCTGCTGCCGTACGCGCGCCGGTCCAGCGAATACGACAGCTTGTGTTGCCACTCGCCCATCGGCTGCAGGGTGTGGTTGTAACGCGCCCCCAGAATCAGCCCGCTGCCGCTGACCGAGAACAGCTCGGTCTGGCCCGAGTCCACATTGGAATAACCGAGCGTGAAGTCGACGCTGTCGCCCAACCTGTACAACGGAATGCTGTAGCCCACGCCCAGTATCGCCACCTTGTCGAGTTTGCTCGGGCTGGTCAGCAACTGGGCCGACAGCGTGTGGTCCAAGTTGAACAGGTTGGCATGAAAAACCGAGAAGCCCAGCCGGTAGCGGCCGGTGGCGACGTTGCCGCTGTTGTCCAGCGACATCAAAAACCGCAAGGGGTCTTCATCGGCTACCCGCACCACCGCGTCGGTCTGGGCGGTGGCCTCGGACTGGCGGAACGTGACGCTGCTGTGTTTGGAGAAATTGTCGTTGGCCAGGTCCAGGTTGCGTTGCAGGTCGTTGACGTTGACCACCTGGCCGCTCTTGAGCGCGGGTAGCGAGTTCAGGATGTTGGCCTCGTCGTGGAACTTGGCGCCTTCGACCACGATGCGGTCCAGCTTGGCCTCGACCACCAGCAGCTTGACCACGCCGTCCTGGAGGTCCTGCTCGGGCACCTCGATCTTGACCGAGCCGTAGCCGGCCTTGAGGTAGGCCTTCTCCAGCGCTTCCAGTGCCAGCTGTATGGTTTCGAACGAGGACTTGTCGCCGGTAAACGGCATCACCGCCACGCTGATCTGGGCCTGAGGCAGCAGCGTGTTGCCTTCGATCTGGTAGCCGCGGATGGCAAAGGTGGCAGCGGCTTGCCCATATGCCATGCCGCTTGCCAGCAGCATGGCGGCCAGGACTATGGTTCCGGAAAGGTCGCGCAAAGTCACTGGATTACCCGTCAAGGCCGGCAGATATTGAAGTTAAAAACCCGGTTGGACAGCGACGGGTCGCGGTCCAGCAGCGGCAGACCGCTTTGCCCGGCGCCTATGCCCACCTCGCGCCCATCGCCGGCGGCCAGCACGATCTCGCCGCTGAGCAACTGGAACAACGGAACGGATAGAAAATTCAACCGCATCCGCGCAAGTATCGCAGCTTGGTGGCGTCCTGGATACACCGTTTCGCGCACCGTGATGCCAAGTTTGGCAAGCCCGCTCACCACATGGGCCGCCCGAGCGCCCGGCTTGGGGTTGTAACGCCCGCCACAGGCGCGGGCCCACACCAAGGCAGTCCTCAGCCACTCTTCACGTAATCACATGCGCTCCAAACCGGTGGCCGCCTTGCTGCTCGACCTGGACGTCGCCAAGAGTCACAGCCGCCCTTACGTGTCCGACGACAACCCGTTCAGCGAGGCCCAATTCAAGACCTTGAAGTACCGCCCCGACTTCCAGGCGCGCTTCGGTTGCCTGGCCGACGCACGCGTTTTCTGTCATCAATTCTTCGCCTGGTACAACGACCAGCATCAACACTCTGGCATCGGCTACATGACCCCACACAGCATCCACTACGGCACGGCACAGGCCATCCATGCCACTCGGCAAGCCACCCTCGACAAAGCCTTTCTGGCTCACCCAAACCGCTTCAAGGGCAAGCAACCTCAACCCCATCACCTCCCTACCGAGGTATGGATCAACCCACCGAAGGACTCAATCAACCTCAATACCAATCAGCCCAACACACTAAATTAATTCCGCCACCTGCCGCAAAGTCATTGACACGCGTCCGGTGGCGAAACCTGCAAGATGATTTTCAATTCCAAAGATTGGACTAAACAACCACCGGCTAAAGCCGGAGGGTTTGAGTTGCGGACTGGAAGTCCGGATA
>JANYBQ010000221.1 GCA_025360705.1 Betaproteobacteria bacterium
GGGCTGTTATGGATCTGGATGGGCGACCCCGCACTCGCTACGGATCAGCCGACCTTCGAAATCGAAAACTATGGCGATCCGGCATGGCACACCACGACTGGCGACTTCATGCCGATCGGCTGCCACTACCTCTGGATGGCCGACAACCTGCTCGATCCGTCCCATGTGGCCTGGGTGCATCGCTCCTCGTTTGCCGGCGCGGGCACCGACAACACGCCGATGCAACTAACCAGCAGCGCAACGGGCGTCATCAGCAGCCGCTGGATGCTGGATCAGCCTCCGCCGCCGTTTTATGCACCGCTGGTCAAGTTCCAAGGCAATGCGGACCGCCTGCAGCACTACGAGATGTGTTATCCCGCGATTGCCGTCAACATGGGTATCTACACACCGGCAGGAGTTGGTGGGCCGCAGATGGTGCGGCAGCCGGACACCTATGTGATGGTGTCCTACCACTTCCTGACGCCGGTCGACGCGGACAACACCGTCTACTTCTGGCTGCAGCACCGCAACACCGACCCACACGACGAAGACATTACGCGGCGTGTCGCAGCCGGCGCCAGAGCCGCCTTCGCGGAAGACCGGGTGATTCTGGAAGCGGTCCACCAAGGCATGAAGGCCAAGACGAGCAAGACCACCGGACTACTGCTGGACGCTGCGGCCACCCGCTTTAGAAAAGGGCTGGCGGATCTGATCGCGCGCGAGTCCGCCTCCCCGCAAACCACAACTCAGGAAGCCGCCGGCTCCTTGTAGTACCCGATCTTGTCGCCTTCGGTCGTCACACCCAGGCCGTTGAGCAGGCGGTTGGAGTAGTTGAAGTAGGCGCAGACCTGGTTGACTTCCAGAATTTCTCCGTCGTCGCAGCCGGCCGCCCGCATCGCGTCGAAGTCGGCCTTGACCATGCTGGCCACGTCGACCGTGAGCTTGCGTGCGTAGTTCAGCAGCGCGAGTTCCTTGCCGGAAAACGCCAGCTCTGGCCTGGCTTGCGACAAGGCATCCCACACCCGCTCGGAACGAGCCGAATCGTTGATGAGCCGGCGCGCATTGGCAAAGTGGTGCGTCAGGCTGTAGTCGCAGCGGTTGCTCATGCTCACATACGAGGCCACGACCTCGAGAAACCAGAACGGCAATGTGTTGTCGGGGTTGTGCAGCACGTTCTTGTACAGCACCAGATGACCTTCCATGCTGTGCGGGCGCAGGCTGTGCGCCCGCATCACGTTGTCCACCGTGCCATGCGGCGTGGTCACACGCTGGTACATCTCCTTGAGTTTTCCGGTGGCTTCTTCGAGCGGAATCATGCGGATCCATGCGCTCATAACAACCCCCACGTTCCGCACTTCGTGTCGTCACTGCCCCCCATGAGTGCGTTCACTTGCTTGAAGCGGTTCTGCGCTGCGCTCATTGCTGTTCCTTGGTGATGGAGCGCCGATCAACCGGCGGTCTTGAAAAAATGGCGCGGACCATGGGTACAAAAGTTTCCAGTGGTTCACACGGGTAAGCAGGGTCGCAGGCAGCCTGGTCGTAACGGGCAACGAACTCGGCGGTCCAGTCGAAATACGGGTGTCCGCGCCAACGTTCGCGCTCGTGCGGATTGACGCCTGGCATATTCGGTGAGTGCAGGTTCTGGAAAGTCCCATGGTGTTGCAACATCCAGTAGTTGCGGTCCGAGATGTAGGCGCCCATCAGACAGGCCGAGAAGTCGCCATGCAGCATCGGGCAGGTGGTAAAACCCACGTCGTGCAACAGTGCCACCACCACGTCTTCCTCGGGCAGTCCGTCGCGCAACACCATGGTCGCCGACTGCAGGCTGTGGCGGTAATTGTTGACCATGTAGCCGAAGGACGGGTCGTTCTCGCTGGCGCTCAGCAGTCGTATGGCCTGTGCGGCCTGTTGTTGCGCCAGATAGGGCTTGCGCTGCTGCTCCAACTGCTGCCAGTCGGCCACTGAGAAGTCTTGCAGCGAAATCTTTTCGATGTAGCGCCATTGCGGGTCCGCCAGGGCGGAGTAAGTCAGGGATTGCTTCATGTCAGTGGGTACCTGGTGTGGTCGGTCGATTATTGGCTCTCTGCGAGAAAGGCCGCATAGTCGCGTGCCGCTGCTGCGGCCGCCGCCTCCATCAGCTGCGCTCCATGCTC
>JANYBQ010000240.1 GCA_025360705.1 Betaproteobacteria bacterium
GCCAAAATCAATCTTGCTTGTTCCAGTTTCTTCGGTACAGTTTGGCATTGGCAGTCCCAGGTTGTGATTGGCGTCGAATACCAATGACAACGCGCCGCAAGGCGGGACTGCCGACTCATTTGCGTGAAATATTCAGGCTAGCGCCCAGCCGGTACTCGGCCACCAGCCACTGCACCATGTCGTGTGTGGCCTGGCGCGCGGCCTCGCGCAGGTCGGCATCGAACCCCAGGGTGCAGATGTGGGTTGGCGTCTCGATGCGCGGGCGCTCCAGCGTCAGCTCGGGCAGCAGCGTAACGCGCAGGCAGGCCGAGTGCATGGCGGTTTCCAGCGCGGTCTGGCACACCTCGCCACATCCTTGCGCGGCATGCGCGTCGCCGGCATAGAAGCCGGCGCCCGCGCGCCACACCGGCAGGTAGATCGAGCTGCCGGGCACCAGCTCGGGGCAGTCGATGTTGCCGCCGAACGCACCGGGCGCGACGGAGCCACGCGCGCCATCCTGCGCGGGGGCCACACCGACGATGCCCAGGAAGGGCCGAAGCGGTATCTCCACGTCAGGCGCGAGCCGGGTCGTCATGCGCTCGGTGTCGAGTGCGAAATGGCGTATTTCGCCGCCGTCGATCTCGGCCGTCAGCAGGCCGCGTCCCACGCCACGCGGCAGCAGGACGTTGAAGCCATGGTCACGCAGCCGGTAGGAAAGGATGTCCACTTTGAGCGCCATGCCGGGCCGGGCCTGGCGCACCTCGATCGGGCCAGTGATGCTGTGCGGCCCCATGCCATTGGCCTGCGCTCGCAGCGCCACGACCTCCTCGAAAGTGGTGCTGGGCGTTACCGCATTGCCCCATAGTTGCCAGGTCTCCAGGTCGATCTCGTCGCCCGAGTCGATGCTCAGCACGGCGGGGAAGGCCGCATCGATCACGCCCACGCGTACCGTGCGCGCCGTGGCTTTGAGCTGGTGACGAGTCATGTGGGTTGCTCCGATGCGCAAGCCCGACGGGCGTAGGTCATGTCTTGTCCTGCTTGGCGGCGTAGCCCTCGGAGGAGGCGCCACCGAGCGACTCCACCAGCTTGCGCACCGCCACCGCTGCGCCCTTGCCGGCTGTGTTGCCGTAGATCAGGCGCGCAAGTTGGCCGCCCAGGTAGGGATGGAAGCCCAGGTCGTAGAGCGCGCGGAAGTCGCGCCGCTCGATGGCCGCGCGCTCATCCGGGCGCAGCGGATAACGGTCCAGCACCTTGGCCTCGTGAGTGGCGAAGCGCACGCGCAGCGCCGGATCCCATTTCAGGTCCTGCACCAGGTCGTGGCCCGCCAGGCTGGGGTCGAATGTGGCCCTCGCGCTTGTCACTGCGTGTACTTCGCTGCCCCCCCGAGGGGGTGCAATTCGCCTTGGAGCGGTCCGGCGGCGAAACCGTTGCCTCCGCGCTCGAAAGGGTTTCCGTAGTGAGGTCCCAGAACACGCCTCCGATGCCGCATTTGAAGTCGGTATGGATGGCGTAACCCGAGGCTTGGCCGCGGCAGGCGCCGATGGCGCCCATCACCACTACCCAGGCCAGCAACTCGCAGGTGCCGCCCGCGCCGGACTGCTGCATGCGCTTCAGCGTGAGCTCGCGCAGCAGCCGCGCGTGGTCGCCGCTGGCGGCCAGTTCCAGGAACCAGCGGTCGAAAGCTTCGTCGATGAAGTAGTAACGCGAGCCGCCGGGCTCATGGCTGAGGCCGCCCGAGCCCAGCAGTGCCACCCGCAGGCCGGGATCGAGGTCTTCTTCGATCACCGAGCGCAGCGCTTTGCCGGTGGCGTAGCAGGCATTCTGGTCGGGCATGGGCGGGACGGTGCAGTTCTGCAAAACCGGCACCAGGCTGATACCACTGCGATCCAGGTCGGTAAGCACCGTGGGCACCGAAATGTTGTCGTCGAACTTGAGGTTGGCGCGCTCAGCGAACATGCGGTGGCCGCGCCGGCCCAGTCCGCGCAGCAGCGCCTCGGCCACCTCCGGGTTGCCGGGCACGGTGTAGTCGCGGCAGTCGATCCACTCCTTGAACCACTCGAAAGGGCCGCTGTGTTCCGGCGCCATGCCGATCAGGAAATCGGGATAGGTGCGAACGCGGCTATTGGCCAGATGGTCGTTGGCGAACACGATGAGCACATCGGGCCGTGCCTCGCGCAAGCGTCGCGCCAGCGTGTCGTAGAGATCCCGCACGATATCCTGCACGTGTGGGGGCGCCGCATCGAACAGGCCGGCCAGCCCCGGCGCGTGAGGCACGCCAGCGGCGAAAACGATGTAGCCCATGTGTGGCTGCTTTCCGTGTCTTGTGGCCACCCGCATTCGTTTTAGCGCCGGAGTGGAATGGAACGAATTGAAGCATTATTTCATATAAAAATCAATATTATCGAAAATATACATGTATATTATTAAATGCTTCATCTGATCTACAATGAATGCCGACATGAACAAGCGACCCACAACGCACCGCGACGCACCGGCCAAAGTTCCCAAAAAGAACGCTGCTCTCGGTCGTCCGGGTGCCAGCGCGTCCGGCGTGGCGCCTGCGCCGGCGGTGCTGGCGGAAGCGCCCTCCGCAGTGCTACTGGGTATGGCGCGGTCGGCGCCCTGGGGGCCGCGGGCTGGAGCGGGTGGCAATGGCTCGCCCAAGACTCTGGCCGGCCAGACCGCGCAGCGCATTCGCGAAGACATCATCCAGAACCGCCTGGCGCCGGGCGAGCGCATGACCATCGACAAGCTCAGCATGCGTTACGCCGTGGGCGCCAGTCCGCTGCGCGAAGCCCTGTTCCAGGTGGTCGGCGACGGACTGGTGCGCGTGGAGGACCACAAAGGCTTCGTCGTGGCACCGCTGAGCGAGGGCGAAATGCTCGACGTCTCCTCGCTGCGCGCCTATCTGGAGATGATTGCGCTGCGCCACTCCATCGACAGCGGCGGCGAAGACTGGGAGGCGACCATCCTGGTGGCCGACCACCGCCTCAAATCCGCCGAAGCCCGGCTGCTGCGCGTGCATGGCGACGAGGAGCGCATAAAGGCCGAAGACGAATGGGAACTGCGCCACCGCGAGTTCCACTTCGCGCTGTGCAGCGCCTGTGGCTCGCCTTGGCTGCTGCATTTCTTCGACGCCTTGTACGACCAGCTGGAGCGCTACCGGCGACACTTCTGGCGCTACGCCGAACGCGCCCGCGGCGCCGACGACCAGCATGAGCAGATCAAGGCCGCTGCCTTGGCGCGCGACGCCGATGGCGCCGAGGTGCTGTTGAGAGAGCACTTCCGCCGGCAGGCCGAACTCACGCTGGGGCACAAGTAGGCGCGACTGATTGCCGGTGGGCGCAGGCAACCGGTGAGGAGTCAGCACAAGGTGCCGCCGGCGTTCAGGCTGAGATTGCCGCCATCGACTGGAAGCAAAACTTCGGTGATCATGGCTGCGGCATCGCTGGCGAGGAAATGCACCGCGGCGGCAATATCCTCTGGCTCCGCCAGCCGCCCAAGCGGGATGCCACGCAACATGTGCGCGAGCTTTTCCTTTCCCTCCGATCCCGGCCCGTCTACCAGGAGCCGGAAGTACGGCGTATTCACCTGGCACGGCTGGACCGCGTTGACACGGATGCCCGCGTGCGCCCATTCGACCGCCAGCTCGCGCGTCATCTGATTGACGCCTGCCTTGGCGACGCTATAGCTGATATTGCCCCGGCCGACGGCGGAACTGCCAGCGATCGAACTGATGTTGACAATCGATCCGCCGCTGCCGGCGGCGATGAGATGGCGCGCCATCATGAAACTGCCCGTGAGATCGACTTCCATCACGCGCTGCCATTCGGTCAGTTCTATTTTTTCCAGAAGGGCATGGCTGCCGATGCCGGCGTTGTTGATGAGGATCGTGACAAGGCCGACTTCCTTGAACGCGCGCGCGACCAGCGCATCTACGGTGGCTTCATCGGCTATGTCTCCGGTCCAGCCGATGGCGCGTATTCCGGCGGCGGTCAACGCCCGCACTGAAGCCGCAAGTTCGGTGGCATCGAGGTCGATGATGACAACGGTTGCTCCGTGCGCCCCGAGGTGCCGGGAAATCGCCAGGCCGATGCCGGCGGCGCCACCCGTGACAAGGGCAATCCGGCCCGTGAGGTCGTGGAGCGAGGTAAGGTGCTGGATCGATTTCATTGCGCTGGGTCCTTGAGGATCGGAACGCAAGAAATCTACAAGGTGTATTCAACCTTGAAATCAAACGTGTCGCGGGTGCGGCAATAGGGCTCCAGCAAGCGGCCCACCGCGTGCATCTGGTTGGACTGCAACTCGCCGTTGGCGTAGAACTCGTCTTTGATATGAGCCATGACGACCTCGCCTATCACCAGGCTCGACACGCTGGGGTGTTCGCCGAATTCGAGGATCTGCACCAGCCGGCATTCGAAGCTGACCGGTGACTCGGCCACCATGGGCGCATACACCCGCTCGGCCATCACGGCGGTCAACCCGGTTTCCTTGAATTCGCTCACATGGTCGGGGTATTCGGCGCCGGACCGGTTCATCGCCTCGGCCATGCTTTCCACCACCGGCACGTTAACGACGAACTCCCTGCGAAATTCGATGTTGCGCAGCGTGTCCTTCTTTTCCCCGTCCTTGCGCCGGCGCGTAGATAGTGAAAAGCTCAGCAAAGGCGGCTTTACGCTGGCGATGCTGATGGAGCTTAACGGCGCCACGTTGTAGACGCCGTTTTCTCCGATGGTAGATACCAGCGCGATCGGGCGCGGCACCACGGCACCCGCCAGCAAGTGGTGCAGGTCCCGGAAATCCATTCCTTTTGGATCGAGTTTCATTGGTAAACAACTTCAAAAATCGTATGGTGAATTATTCATTTCCGGCTGGAGCATGACCCGGAAGATCCTTGCCGCGGCGCGGGAACCTTCGGCAGTGCGTTACCGGTTATCGAGAGCATCCCGCTAACCGGCCATAGGCGGTTTGGGCAACTCGCGCGGTTGCCCGTTGGCGTCGATGGCGACGTAGGTCAGCGATGCTTCGGTCACCTTGATGTAGGTTCTCTGCGCCAGGAAACGCTCGGCGTAAACCTCCACCTGCACCGTGATGGAGGTGCGGCCGATCCGCGTCAGCGACGAGAAAAAAGACAGGATGTCGCCGACACGTACCGGCTGCTTGAAGACGAACTGGTTCACCGCGACGGTCGCCATGCGGCCCTGCGTATGACGCGCCGGAATGACGCCTCCCGCCAGGTCGACCTGGGCCATCACCCAGCCGCCGAATATGTCGCCGTTTGGATTGCAGTCGGCCGGCATCGGGATGACCTTCATCACCAGTTCCTTGTCGGTCGGCAACTCGACCCGGGGCGCGCTTGAATTGACGGACATGGTCACAATCTGAGGTTCATTACGTCTCGAATTGTCCCTCATGCGCCGCGCAGCCGAACTTACTTCCCCCTCTATTGCTCTGCCTCCAGGCCCCGCCGCTCAAAGATCGGACTGGATCACACTGCGGCGGCTCTTCCCTTATTTGTGGGATTACAAATGGCGCGTGATCATCGCGCTGGGCTTCCTGATCGGCGCCAAGGTGGCCAATGTGGGTGTGCCGCTGCTGCTCAAGCGGCTGGTGGATGCGCTTAACCCGGCGGCGGGTCGCGGCCTGGCGGCCGGTGCCGCGGCCAGCGACGTGGTGCAGGCGGTTCTTGTCGTGCCGGTCGCGTTGCTGGTGGCCTACGGCCTGCTGCGCCTGTCGACCTCGCTGTTTACCGAGTTGCGTGAACTGGTGTTCGCCAAGGCCACCGAAGGCGCGGCGCGGCGCATTTCGCTCGAAGTGTTCCGCCACCTGCATGCGCTCAGCCTGCGCTTTCACCTTGAGCGGCAAACCGGCGGCATGACGCGCGACATCGAGCGCGGCACGCGCGGCGTGCATTCGCTGATCTCGTATTCGCTCTACAGCATCATCCCGACGCTGATCGAGGTCACGCTGGTGCTGACCTTGCTCGCGGTGAAGTTTGATGTCTGGTTTGCCGGCATCACCGGCATCGCGCTGGTGTTCTACATCGCGTTCACCGTCACGGTGACCAACTGGCGCACGCAGTTTCGCAAAACCATGAACGAGCTGGATTCGTCGGCCCACAGCCG
>JANYBQ010000253.1 GCA_025360705.1 Betaproteobacteria bacterium
CTCCATCCCCACATCCAGAGCGCGCTCGCCGCCGCCGTAAGCATGCCCGCTTATTCAGAACTGCCGATAGCGCAGGCGCGGGCGCAAGCCAAAAAAGCCTATCCACCCAATCCGTCTCCGATACCGGTAGGTACCGTACGCGATCTGTTTATTCCCGGCGCGGGTGGCGCGGACAGTGTTATTCCGATGCGTATCTACACGCCTGCCGGATCAGGCCCGCATCCATTGGTGGTGTTTTTCCATGGCAGCGGTTTCGTGATCCTGGATCTGGATACCCACGACGACATCTGCCGGCGCCTCTGCGCGGGCGCAGTGTGTGTGGTGGCGTCGGTGGACTACCGCCTGGCGCCTGAACACAAGTTCCCGGCCGCACCCGACGATTGCCTTGCCGCAACCCGTTGGGTGGCCGCCAACGCAGCCGAGTTCGATGCCGATGCAACGCGTATCGTGGTGGCGGGCGACAGCGCCGGCGGTTGCCTGGCTGCGGTCACGGCATTGCGTATCCGCGACGAAGGCGGGCCGGCCTTGCGCGGGCAATTGCTGTTTTATCCCGTGACCGACTATCCCTCGGCGCCCGGGGGCTCGTACCGCGCTTTCGGGGCCGGACACGGCCTCACAGGTCAGGGCATGTTGTGGTTCTGGGAGCAGTACCTCGCTCAAGCTTCGGATGCCGGGCATCCTTACGCGTCGCCCATGCGCGCACCTGCGCCCGCCGGCCTGCCAAGCGCCTGCATCCTGACCGCCGAATACGATGTGTTGCTCGACGAGGGAATGGCGTTTGCGCACAAGCTGCGCGCCGCAGGTGTGCCGACGGTCGTACGCAGTTACGCGGGCATGAACCACGGCTTTCTGAAATACGCGGGCGTTCTGGGCGAAGCCGACGCGGCCGTCGCGGACGCTTGCGGCTGGCTCAAGAATATCTTGCATGGCGAACCTTCGAAGGTGGCACATGGATAAGACGCTGGACATCACGCCCGTCAACGTTCCCAAGGCCGCCGACGTGTTGGCCGGAATCCTGCGCGAGAAAATTCTCGGGGGCAACCTAGACGAGGGCGTGACGCTACCCAACGAGCGCGAGCTTGGAACCCAGTCGGGTTTGTCGCGCGCCTCGGTACGTGAAGCGCTGCGTATCCTGGAGGGCGAAGGACTTATAACGACGCGCATCGGCCGCAACGGAGGGTCGGCGGTGGTGCGGCCAACCAGCGCCACGATCGAACGATCGGTGGGTATTTTCATTCGCGGCCAGCGTATCCGGCTCGATGCCGTGCTGGAAACGCGTTCCGCGATCGAACCTCCCTCAGCGCGTTTCGCGGCGTTGCATCGCACCGATGCAGACCTGGAAGAAATCCAAAAAGCCCACGTCAACCTGGAACGCACCTCCAGATCCGATGACATATCCGGCTACGTGCGCGCCAACTTGGATTGGCACGTACAGGTGGTGCGCGCCAGCCATAACGAGTTGTTGATTGCCTTCATCGCAGCGATCTCTCAGTCGGTGTACGTGGCGACCGATCTGGAAGGTTTCAACTCCCTGGAGGTACGCAATGCGGTGATCCGCGCGCACCGTCGCGTCACCGATGCGATCGAGGCGCGCGATGGCGACGCCGCGGCGCGGCGCATGAGCCGCCACGTATCCGCCTACATCGCCGATGTGCAGAAGACACAGAGCAATGATGGTAACGAATTGAACGGAAACATCGACGGCAACAAGCCGAAGGAGGCCTAATGGCAGGAATCGTTGGTATCGACGTCGGTGGCACTTTCACCGACCTGTTTTATTCGGGCGACGCAACGCGGCCGCATCTTATTTTGAAGGTGCCGTCCACGCCCCAGGATCCGTCTATCGGCCTGCTCAATTCATTGCGCGCGGCCGGGCTCACGCCCAAGGAGCTGGACGCGATATTGCATGGCACCACCATCGCGACCAATGCGGTAATCGAGCGGCGCGGCGCCAGATGCGCGCTGGTCACCACCACCGGTTTTCGCGACATCCTGGAACTCGGGCGACGCGACCGGCCGAATATGTACGGCCTGGAAGGTGTCCACGAACCGCTGGTGCCGCGCGATCTGCGGTTTGAAGTCGATGAACGGCTGGACTACGAAGGCAAGGTACTGGTTCCGCTCGACGTGGACGGCCTGAAGGCGATCGGCGAGGTGCTCAAGGCGCGTAATGTCGAGTCGGTGGTCATATCGTTCATGCACGCCTATGCCAACACGGCGCATGAACTGCAGGCGCGCGACATTCTGGCCGCCATCAACCCGGCCTGGGAACTGGTGACCGCCACGTCCGTGGTGCGCGAATACTATGAATTCGAACGCACCAGCACGGCGGTCGTGCAGGGTTACCTGCAACCGCTGGTGGCGCGTTACGCCAAAAATCTGGCGCGAGAACTGGCCAATTGGGGTTATGACCGCGAAGTGGCCATCATGCAGTCCAACGGCGGTGTCGCGCCGCTGCGCCAGCTAGGCGCGCGTGCAGCCTACATCGTGCGCTCCGGTCCGGCTGCCGGTGTGATGGCGTCGGCCAGGCTGGCGGCCGAGGCCGGGTTCTCGCACATCATTACCGGCGACATGGGCGGCACCAGTTTCGACGTGGCGGTGGTGATCGATGGCGAGCCCAAGGTGGCCGAGATCACGAACCTGGACTTCCGCATTCCGCTGCGCTTGCCGATGATCGACGTGCACACCATTGGCGCCGGCGGCGGCAGCATCGCCTACCTCGACCGCGGCGGCATGCTGCAGGTCGGGCCGCGCAGTGCCGGCGCGGTGCCGGGTCCGGTAGCTTACCGGCGCGGTGGCACCGAGCCCACTGTGACCGACGCCAACGTGGTGCTGAGCCGCATCAACCCGGCCAGCCCGATGAACGGCAGCAACACCACGCTGGATGTCGAAGGCGCGCGCACCGCGGTGCGCGGCCTGGGCGAAAAGATGGGTTTGGGACTGGAAGAAACCGCGGAAGCGATTCTGGCCGTGGTCAACCAGCGTATGGCCGGGCGCATCCGGCTGATGTCGATTGAGCGCGGCCTCGACCCACGCGACTTCGCGCTGGTTGCCTTCGGCGGCGCCGGCCCGCTGCATGGCGGCGCGCTGATGCGCGAGGTGGGCGTCAGCACGATGCTGGTTCCGCTGTACCCGGGCGTGTTGTGTGCGCTGGGTTGTGTCTATGCCGACCTGCGTTACGACATTTCGCAGACGGTGGAAAAGCGGCTCGACAAGCTGGTTGCCGGTGAGCTGGCGGCCATCATCGTCCAGCAGCGCGCCCAAGGCCAGCAGCAGCTCGACGAGAGCCAGGTCCCGATCGACGTGACCACCATCACCCATGCGGCGGACATGGCCTATGCCGGACAGATCCACGCCTTGCGGGTGAGCATAGAGCCCGACTGGGACAGCGTGCGACTCGGACTAGCCTTCAACGAGGTCTACAAGGCCACCTTTGGCAACACGTTGGCCAATATACCGGTCGTCATGGTGATCTTGCGCACGATAGTGATAGGCAAGCGCAGTAGCGCCAGCTTGCCGCAGCCGACCCGATTCGCCGACGGCAATGCGAGCCCGAAGTCCCGGCGGCCGGTGCATTTCAATGCCTGGCACGATACCCCCGTCTACATGCGCGATGACCTCGCGCCAGGCATGCGATTCGATGGCCCGGCCATCATCGAGCAAAGCGATACCACGACCGTTGTCGAACCCGGCATGGACGTGGTGATCGACCCCAAAGGCAATATGTTGGTAAAGGTGAAATGACATGGATGCAGTAACACTTGCGGTGGTGCGTGGCAGCCTGGAACAGATTGCCGATGAAATGGATCTGCACCTGATCCATGCGGCGATGTCGCCGATCATCTCGGAGACCAACGACTGCGCCAACGGGATTTTTCATCCGACCACCGGTGAGACCATCGCGCAAGGGCGCTATGGATTGCCGGTGTTTCTGGCCTACATGCAGTTCACGGTGCAGAAGATCATCGAACTGGCCAACGCCGAGGGCGGCTTCAAGCCCGGCGACATGTGGATCATGAACGATACCTACATCGGTGGTCGCCATGACGGCGAACAGCTCGCCACCGGCAAATACCGGCGCGACGATCTGCACGTCCTGCAGGTGGCTGCCACCGATGTAGGTATCGTTCATGATCCACATGTCGCCGGGCTTGAAGCCGCCCTCGGCGTTGGCCAGTTC
>JANYBQ010000264.1 GCA_025360705.1 Betaproteobacteria bacterium
CCTGGGACGTGATAATCGTTGCTGCCGTTGCCAAAATAACCAATGGCAGGAGGGCCCAGTCCGGAGCCATCAGGAAAAACGTGTTCTCCGCGGCTTTGGGACTGCTCAACACCAGTGCGCCCTGGCCAAAATAGTTGATCATCAATGCCGGCATCACGAGCCCGAACCACGCGATGCGGATCGGCTGCTTTCCAAAATGGCCCATATCGGCATACAGCGCTTCTGCCCCTGTCACACAAAGGAATACGGCACCGAGAGTGATGAAAGCAATGCCGACGTTCTCGGTTGCGAATCCGAGTCCGTACAGAGGAGAAATTGCCCGAAGAACCGAGGGGTTTGAGAGAATATGCGGAATCCCGATGGCACTGATCGCCGCAAACCAGACAACGGTAATAGGCCCAAAAAAAGCACCCATGGCGGCCGTGCCCCGGCTTTGTACGGCGAACAGCGCCACCAGAACGACCAGCGATATAGGAACGACGTAGGGCTTTGCCGCCGGGGTCAGTATCTCCAGCCCTTCCACGGCTGACAGGACTGAAATCGCCGGGGTAATGACGCCGTCTCCGAAAAATAGAGCGACTCCAAAAACGCCCACCACGAGCAACGTTTTGCGCAATTCAGGCTTGTCCTTGACCGATTGAGACGCAAGGGCCAGCAGCGCCATCAAGCCGCCTTCGCCGTGATTGTCGGCCCGCATGATCAACATCACGTACTTGAGCGAGACGATGACGGTGATGGTCCAGAAGAAAAGGGAAAGAACCCCAAGCACGTTGGCCTCGGTTAGCGCAACATGGCCGGCGGCGAAGACCTCCTTGAAAGCATAAAGAGGCGAAGTTCCGATGTCGCCGTAGACGACGCCGATGGCGCCGAGCGTCAAGGCTCCAAGCGATGATTTTTTGGTTTTCACGGATGCCTAACTGACGTATGCCGCTGAATCCGAAGATTCGGCGGTGGTATGCGGACGGGCGCCGGCAGGATTGGCTGGCGCGGATGTCTTCCAGGAAAGCGCGTATGTCATGGTTGTCAGTTCATCTGGGCGTGGCAGCAACCGATCCGGGGAAAACACTGTTCCGCCGAGTCGAGAAGCCACGCAATGGCTTTAAGCGGTCTTGTCACCAGTTTCAGTCTCCGAGCAATGCTCTTTATGAGTTTCCGCGCTATGCGGGAAAAGCGCCGGCCAGTGCCACGCTCGCTTGTCGAGCCGAGCCTGGGCGCAGCTACTGTACCCGCGCCGGCCAGCGCAGGTACAGCGAAACTGCACAGCATAGCGACAATCCATGGTCCGGCGATGCGAATGCCAGCCTTCCGTACTATCGGAAGCATTCGGGTTTTGCATGGTGTTGGATCCTTGGCTTGCAGATACGCCGACCCACTTCAAGAAAGCCGATGGAATCACATCTTCAGGCGCTGATCGAGTATTTTTCCGCGCACCCCATGTTGGCACTGGCGGCGGTGTTCGCCGCCGCGCTGCTTGAAGCTCTGGCCGTCATTGGCACGGTAATTCCCGGCAGTTCCATTGTGTTTGTCGGGGGCGTTTTGGTGGGACTTAAAGTGCTCGATCCCTGGTGGACCGCTGCGGCAGCCGTAAGCGGCGCCATTATCGGCGATGGTATGAGTTATTGGCTGGGACGCCACCACCACGAACGCCTGCGCTCGATGTGGCCGCTTAAAAACCATCCGGAAATATTCGATCGTGGGCAAGCCTATTTCGCCAAGATCGGCGCCAGGAGCGTTTTCCTGGGCCGGTTCCTTGGCCCGGTCCGCTCCATTGTCCCGGTAGTGGCCGGCATGTCGGGCATGCCAGCAATCCAGTTCTATGTCGTGAATGTACTGTCGGCGTTGGTGTGGGTCGCGGCCCACATGCTGCCGGGGGCGCTCTTTGGTGCGTCGCTGCAGATCGCCGCAGCCGTCAGCTCCCGCCTGGTTCTCTTTCTTGCCGCGGTTGTTGCGAGCCTGTGGGCACTGGGATGGTTGTTCCGGCTGGTACGCAAGTACGGGTTAACGGTGTTCAAAGGGTACCGGGACCGCTTGGTGGCATGGGCACACAGGCGACCGGGGCTCGCGTCGCGCACCATCCTGTCGCTACTCGACCCGTCGCGGCCCGAGGCCCCGGCAATGCTGGTTGCCACCGTGTTGTTGCTGGGCGCAGCCTGGCTGTTTTTTGGCATTCTCCAGGATGTTGTTTCCAACGACCCGCTAGTGCAGTTCGACCATGCCGTATTTTCGGCGCTGCAGGGCTTCCATGGCGGCTGGGCGGACAAGCTGATGGTGGTGGCCACGGAGTTGGGTAGCGGCAGTGTCGCGGCGCCCGTGGTAGTCGCCGTGGCCGTTCTGCTCACGGTGAAACGCCGGTGGCTTACGTTGGCTTACTGGCTGGGAGCCGTGGGGTTCGCCCAGATTCTTGTGTGGACCCTCAAGAATGTGCTGGGGCGAGCCCGCCCCAGCGACCTGTACCAGGGGTTTGAGCAGTTTTCGTTCCCGAGTGGACACGCAGCGTCAAGCATCGTTATTTATGGGTTCCTGGCGTTTCTGATTGCGCGGGGCAAATCCTTCAGGATCGGAACACTCGTCGCAGTGGTCGCCGGGACCGGGATTTTGCTGGTCGCGGTATCACGCGTTTACCTTCGGGTGCATTGGGTGTCCGATGTGCTTGCCAGTCTGAGTCTGGGGACTGCCTGGGTGGCACTGCTTGGCATCTCCTACACGGTTCATGCGCGCAATGAGCGGTTGTCATCGCGGCTGTTGACGATCGTGGCCCTGGGGACTTTGACGGCGGCAGGCGCTTTTTATGTATCTGGGCACTACCGCGCGGACCTGGCACGGTTTGCGCCTCGCGACATCGTCATCACGACGGAGTTGGAAAATTGGCGCGGCGAGGGATGGAAGCGCCTGCCGGCCAATCGATCGGAGATCGGGGGTGACGCTGAAGAACCGATGACAGTGCAATGGGCCGGGTCGTCGGACCGGATCGCGGCGACGCTGATGGCCGGTGGCTGGCGGACGCCTGCGGCATGGGCTTCGAGCGCTGCGTTTTTGTGGCTGCTGCCTTCGACCGCCATCGGGGATCTCCCGGTATTGGCGAAGTTCAACCATGGGCAGCCGCAGGAACTGGTCTTCGAGAAGGTGCAGGACCGCACGCAACGCCTGGTGATCCGATTGTGGCCGACCGGTTATTGGGTGGGAACGGATACAGCGCAAAAGAGCCCGCTTTGGAGCGGCATGGTGACTCGGGAACGGCTGGACCACCCCAGCGGTCTGGTGACCATGACCAGCACTGACAACGACTTCTTTGCACCGGCGCGGCTGCTGGCCGAGTTTGCTCGCGCCGCCGACATGCAAGTTCAAATCCGGCAAAGGGGGAATCTGCCGACCTTGTTGATTTGGTGACGCCGAAAAAATGGAGGGCCAGTCCGCGGGCGCTTGGATGTGCAATAGCGTCCAGTTGTGGGGCCCGGCGGGTGAACCTGAGCGCTACATGCCGGCGGACGCAATGGTGTCGATCGGTTTCCATCCCGTGAGTTCTCTTCCGAAGAGCTG
>JANYBQ010000289.1 GCA_025360705.1 Betaproteobacteria bacterium
GCATCTGGGTGCTGAAGCAGGCGTCCGACAAGCTGCCCGTCGAGCTCGACGAGGCCGCGCGCATGGACGGAGCCTCGCCGCTTCAACTGTTCCGTAAGTCTTCTGGACCTTGCGAAACCCTACCGTGGCCATGTCTCGTTCCCTCGTCGCGTGTGCGCGTCGTCTTCAGCTCTTCACGGCGCCGGCCGTCAGGCCGCCGACCATGTAGCGCTTGAATGCGTAATCGATTGCCGCGGGCGGCAGCGCGTAGATCAGGCCGGTGGTCATCAGCAACTCCCACGGCGAATCGTCGGCCGACAGGAAGTTGCCCAAGGCCACCGCCAACGTAACACTGGTGTCGTTGGACAACAGCAAAAACGCATACAGGTATTCGTTCCAGGCCAGCAGCAGCGCATAGGTGCCGACCGCCACCAGCGAGGGCACCATCAGCGGCAGGTAGACCAGACGAAACAACTGCAGCGCGGTGGCGCCGTCCATCTTGGCGGCTTCGTCGAGTTCCCATGGCAGCTTGTCGGAAGCCTGCTTGAGCACCCAGATGCAATACGGCGACGCAATCGTCACCATCGCCAGTATCAACGCCCATTGGCTGTTGAGCAGGCCATAGTTGCCCATGGTCTTGTACATCGGCACGGCCAGGAACGCGGCCGGGATGAAGTAGGTAAACAAGGCCATATTCATGACCGTGCGCCCCCCCTGCACCTTGAGCCGGCTGATCGCGAACGCCGCCGCCGTGGACACGGCCAGCGTGATGAAGCCAACCGCCAGCGCGATTACAAGCGAGTTGCGCATCTGTATCCAGAAATGGTCCAGGTAAAAATGCTTTTGCTCGAATACAAAAGCGAAGTTGTCCAGTGTCGGATTCTTCGGCCAGAGCCGCCCCGAGGTCGCCTGGTCACGTGGCGAGATCGCGAACAAGACCATGTGGTAGATCGGGATCATGGTCCACAGAAATACCGGTATGCCGATCAGCAACAGGCGGGCCTCTGCAGTGACGGCTCGCAGCGTGATGCGCTTCATTTCGACAGCCGTTTCATCATGAAGTAGACCAGTGGCAGCACCAGGGGCAAAGCCACGACGATGGAGGCCAGCGACAGGTCTACCTGGTCCAGGCGCAGGTAACGGATGCCCAGGGTAGCCAACACGTGGGTCAGATCGGCCGGGCCGCCACCGGTGAGCAGATAGACGCTATTGAAGTCACCCAATGTCCAGATCATCGACAGGATGGTCGAAGTCAGGTACAGCGAGCGCATGGATGGCCAGGTGATGAAGCGGAACTTCTGCCAGCTGGAAGCACCGTCCACCGAGGCCGCTTCGTATTGCTCACCCGGAATCGACATGCGACCGGCCACCAGAATCAGCATCCAGAACGGCAGCGACTTCCAGATGTGGGCCAGCATCGCAAGACTCAGCGCCAGCGTGGGGTCGTTGAGCCAGTTTGGGCCGTCCAGACCGGTAGTTTTGAAAATCAGCGTATTGATCACGCCCCATTCCGGATTGAGCATGAAACGCATCGACAGAATAGTCGGGATCGACGGCACGGCCCAGGGGAGGATAAAAACCAGTGACAGCCATTTGACCCACCAGCGCGTGTTGAGGAAAAAGCCGGACAGAAACAGCGCCACCACCATTTTCAGGTTCACCGAGACCACGATGAACACGATGCTGTTGATCAGCGTGCGAAAAAATATCGGGTCGGCAAAAAGCCGCTCGTAGGTTTGCGGATGGCGGGCCAGCCACAAGCCATAACCCACCGGATAAATCACAAACACCAGGAAGATCAGCAGGTAGGGAACGACCAGTATCCGTCCCCATAACTCCCACGAGGTCAGCCCTTCGCGGGCCGGCCGCACGGACGGGCGTAGCCGGTCAATGGTGACGCTGCTCATGAGAGTTGCTCCGCGCGCAACCGTGCCCGTGACCGGAGCGATTGCGCGCCATTCTTCATTGGAAAGATCTGAACCGTGTCAGTTTGCCACGACCTTGATGCGCGCGATCATTTCATCCACCGCCTTGTCAGCGGGAATCTTGTCGTTGATGACGCGGTTGGCGGCCTTGGCCCAGACGTTCTCGTTGTTAAGGATCGTGAACTTGTAGTTCTTGGTGAACTCGAAATTTACCGTGCCGGCCTTGTACTGGTTGTAGACCGACAGGCGGTGCGCGTCGGCTTTCCAGAACGGACGTTCCTGCGCGGTTTTCATGACCGGGAACCAGCGGCCCAGCGCGCCCTCGACGTAGGGCGTCAGGTTTTCTTCCTGCATCAGGAACGCCACGAACTCCTTGGCGCGCACCTTGTTCTTGGCCTGGCTGAAGATCACGCCGGTCTTGATCGCGGAGCGGTACACCATCTTGCTGCCGTCCGGCTTGTTCGGGAAACCCGCCGTGCGTATGTTTTGGGTGTAGTTCTTCTTGGCGACCTCGCGCTCCTCGGGCTTGAGGGCGGCGTTGTTCATGTCGTCCAGCCACTTGGCGGCGATCGAGATCGTGGCGTTATGCGTCATGACGGTTGTCTTGTTGTGAAACGCGACATTGTTGTCCGGGTCTTTCCAACTGGTGGAAGACGGCGGTGAGCAGCCTTTGGTGTAGGGCGCGACGTAATCGCTCAACGCTCCTATCAGGCCGGCGCGCACCTTTGGATCATCGACCAGCAACTTGCCGCTGTCGCTCACCAGGCTCACGTTGTAGGCGTCCATAAAGGTCAAAAACGAAAAGAACGAGTCGCTGGAATCCACGCCCAGCGGCTGGCCTATGCCAAAGGTCCGGTTGCCAGTTTTCGCGCGCGAGGCTGGCTGGACCTTGTCGCACCAGAACGACCAGTAATCCTTCCAGCCGGTTGGAATGTCCGATTCTTTGAACCCGGCATCGGCGAGCATGTCGATCCAGTACTCGATGTGCATGGTCTGCTGCTTCATCGGGAACGCATAGTAGGCGCGGTCCTTCTTGGCGTCGTTGTACAGGAATACCGTCTCGACGGTATTCGGCGCAAAGCGGGAACGGATCGGATCGATCACGCTATTGATGTTCTCCAGCTTGCCGTCAAATGCCCACTTGCCCGTGACCTGGAAGTCGTAAACATCGGCATACGCCACATCGGGCGGGTTGCCGGAGTCGAGCGCCGCCACGGTCTTGGGAATCATGTCCTGTATTGGGTACTGCGACAGTTCCACCTTGACGCCTTTGTGCTTTCCCTCGTATTTCTTGATGGCTTCGAACAATGCCGCGTCTTCGGCCGGGTAAAAGCCCTTGACCCATCAGACGGTGAGTTTTTCCTGGGCAAGCGCATGACCGCCGCTCAAGAGCGCGGCGGTCATGAGCGTGGCACTTGCAACTAACTTTAACTTCATGGAGAGTCTCCTTGGTTGTGGTTGGGAAAAAACGGGAAAACACGCCTCTGGGCGGGCAAATTCAGGCCGCCCGAAGCCGCGGCGCGGGTTGGTTCAAACGCGGCAATACGCGGCAATGCGCGGCGCGACTTGAGCACCAGTTCAATGTCCTCGTGCGCGCCCTTTATCAGCACCAGAATGGCGCGGCTTGCCTTGGCCGGGTTGCGCGCAAGCACCGCGTCCAGCACCGCGCTGTGCAGCGGCAAGGAGATGCGCGGGCCGTCTTTCTTGATGGTTGAAATCTCGAAGCTGGTACGCAGCAAGGCGCCCAGCGCCTGGCTCATCTGTGCCAGCATGCGGTTATGCGCGGCACGCAGCAGCCCCTGATGGAAACGCAGGTCGTAGGTCACGTAGTCGCCTCCGCCTTCGACCGCGCGTTTCATGCCGGCAAAGGCATCTACGATGCCGTCGGTATCGGCCTTGGTGGCACGCAACGCCGCCAGCTTGACGGCGGCCGGCTCCACGATCAGGCGCAAGTCCTGCAAGTCGCGGATAAATTCGGGCGTCAGACCGGCCTTGGCTTGCCACGCAATCACGTCGGGGTCGAACCAGTTCCATTGCACACTGGGCAAAACCCGCGTACCCACTTTGGGGCCGGTCTGGACCAGGCCTTTGGCTACCAGCGACTTGACCGACTCGCGAATCACGGTGCGACTGACGCCTAGCTCCTCGCACAACAAAGGCTCCGCCGGCACGGAACCGCCGGCACCGAAACGTCCGGCCACGATCGCGCTACCGAGGTAGTCGACCGTATTGCCGTGTACGTTTTTGATCTTGTCGGCCATTACGGCACCGGTGTCAGCAAAGGCTTGCCGGAAAAATGGGCTTGCAGGTTGCCGAACGCCATCTGGGCCATGGCGCGCCGTGTCTCCCAGGTGCCGCTGGCCATGTGTGGTGTCAGGACCATATTTTCATGGGCCCGCAATTCGGCCGGCACATTGGGTTCGTCTTCAAACACATCGAGCGCCGCGCCGGCGATCGCACCGGTGGTCACCGCGTGCACCAGCGCCGCCTGATCGACGACGCTGCCGCGCGCCACATTGATCAGATAACCCTTGGGACCCAACGCAGCCAGCACCTCGGCATCGATCAGCCCGCGGGTGGCCTCGCCGCCGGGCGTAATCACGATCAGGAAATCCACCTCGCGCGCCAATGCCTGCGCATTTGGGTAGTACATATACGTGCAATCAGGCTTTTTGTTGCGCGTGGTGTAGGCGATGGACATCCCGAAACCTTCGGCGCGGCGCGCAATCGCCTGCCCGATCCGGCCCAGGCCTACGATACCCAGCCGCGCGCCGCTGACCTTGCGCGAAAGCGGCAGCGGGCCGTTGGGCCAAAGGCCGGCACGCACGAACTTGTCGGCCTGCGGAATGCGACGCGAAATCGACAGCATCAGCGCCACGCCCAGGTCGGCTACGTCGTCGGTCAACACGTCTGGCGTGTTGGTAACCGGCACCCCACGCGCACGCGCGGCCGCGACATCCACGCCGTCGTACCCGACGCCGAACACCGAGATAATTTCGAGCGCTGGCAACTGCTGGATCAATGCAGCCGGCACCTTGGCCTCGCCGCTGGCGGCAATGCCGCGTATGTGCGGCGCAATCGCGGCAAATCGTGCCGGGTCCAGGACATGAACGCGGTCGTGAACCGTATATGCCTCACAAAGCATTTCCATATAAACCGGCCACAACTTGACCGCGACAAGAATCTCGGGACGGGACAAACTACTCTCCACGGGTTGCACATACACCGCCGCTTTACAGAACGCGGCGCTGATGTTTATCATATGACCATTGCCTCTTGCATTGTTTGGGGTAAACCCTGTTTCCTCTACTTCACTGACACACCATGACCCAAACCCCCAGGAAAAAACCACAAGATCTCCGCAGCCAGCAATGGTTTGGCCGACAGGACCGCGACGGCTTTGCCTACCGTAGCTGGCTCAAGGGCAAGGGCATTCCGCACGACCAGTTCGAAGGCCGGCCGGTCATCGGCATCTGCAACACGTTCAGCGAGTTGACGCCCTGCAATTCGCACTTTCGCAGCATTGCCGAGCAGGTCAAGATAGGCGTTTATGAAGCCGGTGGTTTCCCGCTCGAGTTCCCGGTCATGTCGCTTGGCGAGGTGTTGCTGCGCCCGACCGCCATGCTGTATCGCAACCTGGCCAGCATGGATGTGGAAGAAAGTATTCGCGGCAATCCTATCGACGGCGTAGTGCTGTTGATGGGTTGCGACAAGACCACGCCCTCGCTGATGATGGGTGCGTCCAGCGTGGACCTGCCCACTATCGGTGTGAGTGGCGGGCCGATGCTCAACGGCAAGTGGCGCGGCCAGGAACTGGGCTCGGGTACCGGTGTTTGGAGCATGAGCGAGCAGGTGCGCGCGGGCACGCTCAAGCTGCAGGAATTCTTTGAGGCCGAGAGTTGCATGCATCGCAGCCACGGGCACTGCATGACCATGGGCACCGCCAGCACCATGGCCAGCATGGTCGAGGCTTTGGGCGTGGGCCTGACCGGCAATGCGGCTTATCCCGCCGTGGACGGCCGGCGCAATGTACTGGCGCGCATGTCCGGGCGGCGCATCGTGGAGATGGTGCACGAGGACATGATCCTGTCCAAAATTCTCACGCGCGAAGCGTTCGAGAACGCGATCAGGACACTTGCCGCGATTGGTGGCTCGACCAATGCAGTGATTCATCTGGTTGCCATTGCCCGGCGCATCGGCGTCAAGCTCGACATCGAGGACTTCGACCGCCTGGGCAGCGAAATGCCCTGCCTGGTCAATTTGCAGCCGTCGGGCAAATACCTGATGGAGGACTTCTGTTACGCCGGCGGGCTGCCCGTTGTCATGAAGGAAATCGAAGGCCATCTGCATACCGGCGCACTCACCGCGACCGGCAAGACCATCGGAGAAAACATCGCCGATGCCGAGAACTTCAATACCGAGGTCATCATGCCGCTGGCCAAGCCCTTCATGGACAAGGCCGGCATAGCCATACTGCGCGGCAATTTGGCGCCGCGTGGCGCGGTTATCAAACCGAGCGCGGCCACTGCGGCATTGCTGGTGCATACCGGGCGCGCCGTGGTGTTCGAGAACATCGAAGAGTTCCACCGCCTGATCGACGACGAAACGCTGGACGTGGACGAAAACTGCATCCTGGTGCTCAAGAATTGCGGCCCCAAGGGCTACCCCGGCATGGCCGAGGTGGGCAATATGCCGCTGCCACCCAAAATTCTGCGCAAGGGTATTACCGACATGGTGCGTATCAGCGATGCGCGTATGAGCGGCACCGCGTATGGCACCGTGGTGTTGCACACTGCGCCGGAAGCCGCCGCCGGTGGACCGCTGGCGGTAGTACAAAACGGCGACATGATCGAGCTCGATGTGCCCCGCCGCAGGCTGCATCTGCATATCAGCGACGACGAACTGGCGCGGCGTTTGAGCACCTGGACCGCCCCGCCGCCGCCGCTGTCCAGTGGTTACTGGAAGCTGTATGTAGACCACGTGCTGCAAGCCGATGAAGGCGTGGACCTGGACTTCCTGGTCGGTAAACGCGGCTCATTCGTTCCACGCGACAATCACTGAGAAGCCGCGAATCTTTAGCTGCGACTAACATGCTGCGCAAATGTGAGTCTGCGCTGAAACTTCGTTTTCTACTGAGCGGGCCAATCTGGCGCCTGCGGTGCTCACCGTACACCTGTACGGCTCCGCTCCTCGACACCACCTTGGCCCGCTCGCCACGAAATCTTCACGACTTTTACGCTTGTTGACACCGCGTGATGCGCCGCATCCTTGGGAAGCTGAATGGACCAAAAGATCTTTGACGTCGTTGCTTTGGGCGAGGCGATGGTCGAGTTCAACCAGACCTCGCCGGGCCAGGCACAATTCCTGCAGGGCTTTGGCGGGGACACCAGCAACGCCGTGATCGCGGCCGCCCGCGCCGGTGCCCGCAGCGCCTACCTGACACGTGTGGGTGGCGACACCTTCGGCCGGTCGCTGCTCCAGTTATGGGCGCAGGAGGGCGTGAACAGCGCCGGTGTGACCACCGCCAGCGCCAGCCACACCGGTATCTACTTCGTCACCCATGGTGCGTCGGGGCACGAGTTCCATTACCGGCGTGACGGTTCCGCCGCCAGCCGCATGACACCGCAGTGGCTGGCCGGCGCGCCCGCCGAGGTGATCCGCAGGTCGCTATTTCTGCATATGTCGGGCATTTCGCTGGCGATCTCGCCGGGCGCCTGCGACACCGCTTTCGAGGCGATGGCGTTGGCGCGCGAGGCCGGCACACGGGTGTCGTTCGATTCCAACCTGCG
Organism: Betaproteobacteria bacterium; assembly: GCA_025360705.1. GTDB lineage: Bacteria > Pseudomonadota > Gammaproteobacteria > Burkholderiales > Burkholderiaceae_C > CAISIP01. The sequence goes on from JANYBQ010000289.1 coordinate 7,694, forward strand.
GCTGAAATTGTGGCCGCTGGCGCGCGCGCTGGCCTGTACGGTGCAAGCGGTCTCGATGTGCGACATCTTCCTGCCCAGTCTGGAGGACATGGTTACGCTGACGGGCCTGAGCGAACCCCACAGCATCGTTGACTGGAGCCATGCCCACGGCGCGCCTGTCGTAGCGCTTAAGCTCGGCCCCGACGGCGCACTGGTAAGCGATGGCCAGCAACGCCAGCATATTAAGGCGCGCCATGTCACGGTGCGCGACGCGACCGGTGCCGGCGACTGTTTTTGCGGCAACCTGCTGGCGCGCATGGCCAAAGGCGACGATATATTTCGTGCCGCCCACTACGCGAACGCCGCAGCCGGCCTGTCGGTGCAGGGTTTTGGCGCCGTGACACCGATGCCGCGCAGCAATTCGGTTTTTTCGATCCTGTGAACCACGCGATGCATCAGGACCCAACCGCGCTGGTGGCAATCGACTGGGGCAGCTCCGCGTTGCGTGGTGCACGACTGGACGCACAGGGCACGGTGCTCGAACAGCGATCTTTCGCGCGCGGCGTGTTGACGGTGGCCGCCGGCGAATTTCCCTCGGTATTCGATGCCTGTTTTGGCGACTGGACCAGCGCCGGTGCTGCACCTTGTCTCATCTCCGGCATGGCGGGCAGCAAACAGGGTTGGCGCGAGGCGCCGTATTGCCCCTGCCCCGCCGGGTTCGACGATCTGGCCGCCCAATTGATGTGGCTGGATATGGGTGCCGGGCGTGCAGCGGTGGCGATCGTGCCGGGCCTGAGTTGCGAACATCCGTGCGACTTGCCCGCGCTGTCGTCTATCCCCGACGTGATGCGCGGCGAAGAAGTCCAGATCTTCGGCGCCATACAGCTCACCGGCCTGCGCGACGGCATTTTTGTGCTGCCCGGCACCCACAGCAAATGGGCGCAGGTATCGGACGGACGGGTGACCGGTTTTCATACCTACATGAGCGGCGAATTTTTTTCGCTGCTGAGCCAGCAGTCAATCCTGTCGCGCACACTGGACCAGGACGCGCCACCCGACGACACGGCGTTTGCGCTCGGCGTACAACGCGCGGCGCAGGCCGGTGGGCTGTTGCACCACGCCTTCGGTGCACGCACCTTGTCGCTGTTTTCGCGCATGGGGGCCGCGGCGCTGACCAGCTACCTGTCGGGCCTGGTGATAGGCGCGGAGCTTGCGGCACAGTCATTTGCCGCCGGCACCGAGGTGGTGGTGATAGGCGCGCCGGCCCTGACCGGGCGTTATGCACAGGCGCTGGCGCTGCACGGGGTACAGGCCAGGATGCTGGACGCCCAGGCCACATGGGCCGGCCTGCTCGCGCTTGTCAATTTTTTGCCCAAAGGACTTATCGGATGAATCTGCCAACCCGCCTTGCAGCCGCGCTGCAACAGCTGCCGCTGATCGCCATCCTGCGTGGCCTGACGCCGGCGGAGGCGCCGTCCATCGGCGCCGCGATTGTGGCTGCCGGTTTCCGGATGCTCGAAGTCCCGCTCAATTCGCCTCAGCCACTGGAAAGCATTACGCTGCTCGCGCATGCTCACGCGGACGCGTTGGTGGGCGCTGGAACCGTGCTTACCGCAGCACAGGTAAGGGATGTTCATGCGGCCGGCGGGCAACTCATCGTGTCGCCCAATTTCGATGCCCACGTGGTGCGCGAAGCCGTGCGGCTGGGCCTGACCTGCCTGCCCGGCATCGCCACCCCCACCGAAGCGTTTGCGGCCCTGGCGGCCGGCGCCCATGGCCTGAAGCTGTTCCCCGCCGAGATGAGTTCACCGGCCGTGCTCAAGGCCATGCTGGCCGTATTGCCCACCGGCACGCTGATGGTGCCGGTAGGCGGCATCACGCCGCATACCCTGCGGCCCTGGCGCGACGCCGG
>JANYBQ010000367.1 GCA_025360705.1 Betaproteobacteria bacterium
AAGTCGCGCCAGGATCTGCTGGCCGCCCTGCACGACGACGTGCGCCAGCGCGGCGTGTGCGTGCTGTGGGCCACCCACTGGGTCGAAGAAGCCGCCACGGCCGACCGCGTGCTGGTGTTGCACCAGGGCGAGCTGATGGCCGACGGCACGCCCGCCGCCGTGACGGCCGCGCTCGGCGGCACGACGCTGGAGCAGGGCTTCATCGCACGCACCAGCGGTGCGCCGAGGGCGCCGCATTGAGCCGGCACCGCGCGCTCGACACCGACCCTTCGGCTCGCCACGCCGACGCGGGCGGCGCACGCCACGGCATCGCCCACGCCCTGCAGGCGCTGGTCGCGATCGTGCAGCGCGAGCTGCTCAAGTTCGTGCAGCAGACCGGGCGGCTGGCGTCGGCACTGATACGGCCTTTGCTGTGGCTGGCGGTGTTCGGCGCCGGCTTTCGCAGCGTCTCGGGCCTCGGTGCGGCAGCACCTTACGACCACGCCGTTTCGTACGACGTCTACCTCGTGCCCGGGCTCGTCGGCATGGTGCTGCTGTTCAACGGCATGCAGTCCTCGCTCTCGATGGTCTACGACCGCGAGATGGGCCTGATGCGCCTGCTGCTCACCGCGCCGCTGCCGCGCGCCTGGCTGCTGTTTGCCAAGCTGTGCGCCACCGCGCTGCTCTCGCTCTTGCAGGCGCTGGCCTTCGTGGCGGTGGCACTGGCCATCGGCACCGACCTGCCGGTGTTCTCGCTCGCCGGTCTGCACGCCTTGCTCACCACCGTGGCGGGCGCACTGATGCTCGGCGCGCTCGGCCTCTTGCTGTCGGTTCACATCAAGCACCTCGAGAACTTTGCCGGCACGATGAACTTCGTCATTTTCCCCATGTACTTCATGTCGACCGCGCTCTACCCGCTGGCCAAGCTGCAGGAGTCCGGCGCCGGCTGGATCTACCACGTGGCGCGCCTCAATCCCTTCACCCACGCCGTCGAGTGGCTGCGCTTCGCGCTCTACGGCAAAGACCCGGGCGCAGCACCCTGGGTGGTGCTCGGCTGCCTCGTCGTGTTCTTCACGCTGGCGGCCTGGGGCTACGACCCGCAGCGCGGCTTCGGGCAATTGAGCAAACGCGGGGGTGGGGCATGAACCGCGGGCGGTCGGCATGGGAGGCGGCTCCTTTCAAAGCAAGGCTTTTCACGTCGCCGCGTTGCGACGTGCCACGTACGCGCTGCCGCTACTGGCCGCCGCGTTAGCCGGCTGCAGCCAGGCCACTCCACAGCGACCTCTTTCCGCTCGAGCCCGGCCGTGAGTGGACCAGCCAAGCCCCGACAAAACCCGGCGCTACGTGCTCGAGGCGCCCTACACGGTCGGCACGCAGTGGCAGTCCAGACACCTACCTGCGCAGCCTGTTGATCCAGGGCGCCAAGTCAGCCGTGATGACGGCCCACAAACGCAGCGATCCGATCTCGCAGTGGGCTGCCGCACTCAGGGAGCGCGTGGGTTGGCAGAAGGCCGCGGTGGCGCTGGCCAACAAGAACGCTCGCATCCTGTGGGCGGTGATGACCAAGGGCGAGGCCTTCGATGCGCGCCATGTCAGCGTCAAGCCCGGCGCCTCGACGCCGACGGCGGCCATCGCCTGAGAGAAAACAGATCCATCACGCAGCAGGCAATCAGCCAGAAGACGCAAGTGACAGGTCAAGCTCGACTAACCCTTGGTGGCTCGAATCGTCGATGTCCACGGGACAAGGAATGGAGACCCCGCTGAGCGGTTCGCATCTGGGTCCGCACACCAGGCCAATGTGCCCGTGCAACAAGGCCGTCTGTAGAGAAGCAGTCTGCTCCTTCGTCGCGCTCTTCAACGCCGCCTGCTCATTCACCAACTCCGAATCAGCATCGAGGTCATCGACGACGAAAAACCAATTCAGCTTGACAAGGTGGGGAGTCCCTGTAAAGGGTTAGACCGATGCATCGCGAAACGCTCGTAGGACTGTGTTGATGCGCGTTTGGTAGCCAGGGCCTTGCGCCTTGAACCACTCCAAAACGTCTTGGTCGACTCGAAGCGAGATTGACGCCTTCGACGGCAACGGCTGCAGACCTCTCCGAACGACGCCTCTCACAATGTGGAGGATGTCGGCATCGGGGTGCTCTTCGGTCGGAGTTGCTGGCTTGGCGCCTGACTTCAGGCGAGGCCAATCAGTTTTGGATTTCATTGAAGAAGAGGGTTGCTTCACGGTTGGTTGCTTTGCGAAACGAGATGACGCGGATTTCATGTTCGGTCTCCGTGTGAACGACTGATACCAAGTTGCGTTCAATAGATTAGATATCATGTTCAT
>JANYBQ010000374.1 GCA_025360705.1 Betaproteobacteria bacterium
CTTTGGAAATGCCCAGCGCAGCGGCAATCTGCTCGTGTGAGAGCTTGGCGTCAAGCTTCAAACGTAATACGTCTTTTATTTTACGCATATCAATCCTTGGCGTGGGCATGCTGACTCCAGCCAAAAAGCTGGAAGCGTACCCGCTCGGTTGCTTATATGCGTAACACCATTGCAGTGCTCTACAACGCCGTTCCGGCATCGTGACCGGCGATTCCGGAAATTGCCCGAAATCGGTCACGTTCGACCGGAACGGCGTCGTACAACGCAGTAATGGTGTTACGCATTTGAGCAACTGAGCGGATACGCTTCCAGCTTTTTTGTCTGGAGACAGCGTGCCCGCACCAAGGATCAATATGCGTAAGATAAAAGACGTACTACGTTTGAAGCTTGACGCCAAGCTCTCACACGAACAGATCGCCGCCGCACTGGGCATTTCCAAAGGTGTCGTCACCAAATATGTTGGTCTGGCCGCATCGGCAGGTCTGGACTGGCCTACCGTACAAGACCAAGACGAAGCGGCACTGGAGCGATTACTGCTGGTCGCACCGCAGAAGCCACGCGACCATGTTCAGCCCGATTACGGTCTGATCCATCAGGAACTGCGCCGCAAAGGCATGACACTGATGCTGCTATGGGAAGAATACCGGGCTGATCATGCCGAGCGCCAGACCTACGCCTACTCCCAGTTCTGCGACAACTACCGGCGCTTCGCCCGGCAACTCAAACGCTCCATGCGCCAGATCCACCGTGCCGGCGAGAAGCTGTTCATCGATTACGCCGGACCCACCATCGCACTCACCGATGGCAGCCGCGCCCATATCTTCGTGGCCGCCATGGGTGCCTCCAGCTACACCTTCGCCTGCGCCACCGCGCGTGAAACGATGGCCGACTGGCTGGAGTCGACGGCGCGCGCCTTGACCTTCTACGGCGGCGTCACCCAGCTCATCGTCCCCGATAACCCGAGGGCAATGATCGCCGACGCCAACCGCTACGAGCCCCGCAGCAACGACACCGTACTCGACTTCGCACGCCACTACGGCACCTCCATCCTGCCCGCCAGGCCCTATCACCCCCAAGACAAGGCCAAGGTCGAATCGGCAGTTCAGATCGTCGAGCGCTGGATCATGGCGCGCCTGCGGCATCAATTGTTCACCAGCGTGCACGACGTCAACGAGGCCATCGCGCCCTTGCTGACTCGGCTCAATGAGCGCCCCTTCCAGAAACTGCCTGGCAGTCGTGCCAGCACCTTTGCGGCACTCGATCAACCGGCCTTGCTGCCGTTACCCGTGCAACGCTATGAGATGGCCCACTTCAAGACCGTCAAGGTGCACATCGACTATCACGTTGAAGTCGAGCGTCATCGCTACAGCGTGCCGCACGCCTTGGTCGGGCAGGAGCTCGATGCGCGGGTCACCGCCACCGGTGTCGAGATTCTGCATCGCGGCCAGCGTGTGGCCTGCCATCTGCGCAGCAGCCGTCAGGGTGGCTTCACCACCATCGAAGGCCACATGCCAGCGGCCCATCGCGCGCACATGGAGTGGACACCGCAACGACTGATCCACTGGGGCCAGAGCATAGGCCCGGCCACGGCCGAGGTGGTGACGCGGCTGCTGGCTGAGTACAAGCATCCCGAACACGGCTATCGCGCCTGCCTGGGTTTGCTGTCATTGGCCAAACGCTACAGCAAGCCCCGGCTGGAAGCGGGATGCACCCTGGCATTGCAGATCGGCACCTGTCGTTATCGTCACATACGCGACATTCTGGCCAACAACCGTGACCAAACCACGCCGCCAACGATGGCTGCTGACTGGGTCAGTCCAGACCATGCTCACCTGCGCGGCCCTGGCTACTATCAATAAACAACAGCGACCGCCATCGAACAACAACGAATACAAATACCCCCTGAACAACGGATAACGAATAAGGAAACCTGAAATGATGATGCATACCACCATGGCGCAACTGCGCACCTTGAAACTCGACGGCCTGGCGATGGGCCTGGAAGAACAACTGACCCAGCCGGGCATCAATGCGCTTAGCTTTGAAGAGCGTCTGGCGTTGCTGGTTGATCGTGAAGTCCACTGCCGCAACGACAAGAAGCTCCTGCGCCTGCTCAAGAACGCGCACCTGAAATATGGACAGGCCGTCATCGAAGATATCGATAGCCGCTCCGGGCGCGGGATTGATCGCCGGGAGGTGATGAGTCTGGCATTGGGGGACTGGGTCAGTGCCGGGCACAGCGTGTTGATTACCGGTCCGACCGGCGCAGGCAAGTCTTGGCTTGCCTGTGCGCTGGCGCAGTACGCCTGTCGTCGCGGGTACTCGGCAATCTATCAGCGGGTACCACGTCTGCAGGAGGAGCTGCGCATCCGGCACGGCAGTGGTGCCTTCGGCAAGTGGCTCCATCAGCTTGCCAAGACCGATGTAATGATCCTTGATGACTGGGGAATGGGGGCCATCGACAGCATGACCCGATCAGACTTGTTGGAGATCATCGACGACCGCGCCGCCCACAAGGCGACGATCATTACGAGTCAGTTACCGGTCGAGCATTGGCATACCTGGATCGGTGACGCCACCGTTGCCGACGCGATTCTCGACCGCATCATGCAGCACAATCACCGTTTCACACTGACCGGTGATTCGCTACGTACAACCAAGCAAAAAACCGCCAAAAAGGAGAAAAATATCGACCCATCGTGACCGCAGACATTACAATTTAGCCGCGTAACACCAGCGCATGCGCAGCGGTCACGTTCACCCGGAATGAGCGGTCATGTTCACCGGAATACGCAACCCACGTAAAAATGCGCGAAGCTGCACTTTCGAAACTTCGCGAAACGCGGCCTTGGATAGAGGGTCGGAGGGACGCGCATTTGTTGAGACAGCATGGCTGTTTACCTCCCGTTACTACAAATTACG
>JANYBQ010000450.1 GCA_025360705.1 Betaproteobacteria bacterium
GTGGATCGTGGACGACACGGGCTTCCCCAAACAGGGCCGTCATTCGGTGGGCGTGGCACGCCAGTATTGCGGGATGCTGGGCAAACCGGACAACTGCCAGGTGGCGGTAAGCGTATCGCTGGCCTGCCAGGATGCCAGCGTACCCGTGGCGTGGCAGTTGTACCTGCCCAAGGAGTGGGCTGGCCACGCAGCGCGACGCGACAAGGCCGGCGTGCCCGAGGCTTTGGAGTTCGCGACCAAGCCGCAGATCGCACTGGGCCAAATCGAACACCTGATGGAGCAGGGTGCACCCCGGCACTGTGTGCTGACTGATGCCGGGTACGGCGTGGACACGGCGTTTCGCACGCGCCTGAGCGAACTGGGCCTGTCCTATGTGGTGGGCGTGACCGGCAGCGTCACGGTATGGGCAGCGGGACGCGAGCCCTTGCCCCCGCCGACGTACAGCGGTCGGGGGCGCGTGGCCAAGCGGCTGCGCCTGGGGGGTACCGCTTTGCCGCAACACCATCCGCAATCGATCAAGCAACTTGCCATGGAACTTGGACCCAAGCATTGGCATACCCTCACCTGGCGCGAGGGCACAAACACCACGCTGCGTTCGCGTTTTGCGCGCGTGCGGGTGCGCGCGGCGCACCGGGACCACCTGCGCGAGGAAGTGCGCCCGAGCGAGTGGCTTCTCATCGAATGGCCCAAGGGGGACAAAGAGCCACTCAAATACTGGCTGTCCACCTTGCCTGAAGACACGCCACTGCAACGCATGGTCTATGAAGCCAAGATGCGTTGGCGCATCGAGCGCGACTATCAGGACCTCAAGCAAGACTTGGGACTCGGCCAATACGAGGGCCGGGGCTGGCGGGGCTTTCACCATCACGCTACTCTGAGCATCGCCGCCTACGGCTTCCTGCTCGCCCAGCGGCTGCAACACCCCGACGAGGTCGGGGGTAAAAAAAACTCCGCCCAACGCCAAGAGCCTGCCCTACCCACGCATTACCAACCTCGCGGAAGCCCAGCGGGCGCAGCGCCACGTCCCATCCTCCATCACGAGTTTGCGACTGCGCATCGGCGCGCTTCTGGTCCGCATCCTTCCACGATGTCCCTGTTGCCTTCGCCAGCACGGGCGGCGCAATTATTAACACAGTAAGATTAGGGTCTATCCCGCAAAGCAGATTTGCCGTTGAGTGCTTCTCGCCCGCTGGGGAAGCTGGTCCTGGGCGCGACCTGTGGAACTCGCTGGAAGGCCTTCAGGGAGTCGCCTGCATGGAGCGCCACAGCTCCACCTCGGACTTCACGAACACGGTGGCCTGCTCCGGGCTGCCCGCCGTGACTTCCACAAATCGCCTTTCAGTTTTTGCCTGAGCACCGGGTCCTGGCCCGCTTTGGCGAACGCCGCGCTCAGTTTGTCGACAATGGCTTTTGGCGTTCCCGCAGGAGCCAATATGCCGACCCAGCTTACGAATTTGTAGCCCGACGCGCCCTGTTCCGCGACTTTCGGAAGATCAGGCAAAAGCTTGGAGCGTGTGGCAGCTCCGATGCCCAGCGCTTTCAGTTTTCCCAACCTGACAAAGCCAATGGTCGATTGCAGTGTGATGGCGGTGGCTTGTATCCTGCCGGCCAGCAAATCCGGCATCATTTCACTGGTGCCCTTGTAGTCAATGATTTCGACGCTGGCATTGGCAAGCTTGTGCATTGCCGCAGCACTCAGGTGTGAATCGTTGCTGACGACGCCTTGATACTATTTCACTCGGATTCGCGCAGTGCACATGCAGTTGGGAGTTGCTTGAAACCCGCCGCTCCAATATGCGTGCGATACGCGAAGCATTCGGTGCGAAAGCGGGCGTCATGGGCGCCTTGCTCGCCAGTATTCGGTGAACCCGCCGTTGCCGCGCGCACGCGCGCAACAAGGGGCAGGACGGCCGACCGGTTATGGATTCGACAATAGCTGCACCCTGGCGGCAATGGCGCAATTGGGTGCCGGCGCGCGCGGTATTGCCGTGGTGCCGGTTGACGTAGCCCAGGCCGAGCTGGTGCGGCTGGACCGGGCCGGTATCCGAGGCGTACGTTTCATGATGCTGCCCGGTGGCCTGTTGCAATGGGACCGTCTGGAGCGCATGGCCGAGCGCATCAGCGCTTTAGGCTGGCACGTCAATCTGCAACTGGACGGCCGCGAACTGCCGCAACGCGAGGCTATGCTGAACCGCTTGCCCGGCAAGCTGGTAATAGACCACATAGGCAAGTTCCTGGGGCCGACGCAGCCCGACAGCGATGTATTTTTATGCCTGCGCCGTTTGGTGGACCGCGGCAATTGCTGGATCAAACTCTCGGCGCCGTATGAGAGCTCGCGCACTGGCCCGCCCGACTATGCCGACGTGGCGCCGTTGGTGCAATTTCTGGCCTTGCATTATCCCGACCGCTGCCTGTGGGCCAGCAACTGGCCGCATCCCAACGTCAAGCCCGAACCGTCCAATACCGCGACAGCGGTTTCGTCCTCCGGTCAATTGCAGTCCTTGGGGCTGATGCCAGATTGCCGTAATTCGCCGCGAACGACGGGCTCGGCGTGCTTCATGGACAAGCAATGCATGAGATGAAGACCGTGCGGCCAATTCAGAGGAACGACAAGGCGGGGCGATCCATCGTTTTATTCAGTGCGCGTCATGATCGCCGACACCCGCCCATAGTGACGCCAAAGCCACCGAGGCCGTTCGGTGCCAATCACCTGCTGCCCCCGCATTTGATCCAATTCGCGAAACACTTCGGTTACAAAGTCGATGAACAGCCGCACGCGCGGTATGCGGCGCACGCTGGCTCGATAGAGCAGATTCACCGGCGGCG
>JANYBQ010000452.1 GCA_025360705.1 Betaproteobacteria bacterium
AATTGCTCTCGAACATGCAGCGCTGCGGTCCGAACACCTCCAGACAGGTTTCGAAATAGGGGCGCCAGGCCTCGGCCAGGGCCTCCGAGGCGGGCGGCTGTGGCAGCTTGCGCCAGGCAAACCCGGCCAGCGGCATGGCCAGGCCGCCGAACTTGAGCGCCACGTTGGGAAGCGGGCCCAGGGCCTGCAAGGCGCCGCGCCATTGCGCGAAGACCTCGTCACGGCGCCCGGCATAGGCACCGATGCCGATCGGCCCGCCGACATGGTCGACGACGATGGTCAGACCGGGGCAGGCGCCGGCCAGAGCAGCGACGTCGCCAAGCTGGTGGAAGTACAACCACACATCGAGTGACAGGCCACGCCGTGCGAGACGGCGTGCGCCGGCCTGCACCGGCGCTTCGCGCAACATGCCGGCGCGGGTGGGGTAGGACGCGTGGATGGCCGGGTCGGGATCACAGGCCGTCACGTACCGCACACCGCGCAGGCGACCGTCAGCCACGGCGAGGTGTGCGTCCAGCACTGCATCGACCGCATCACCCAGGGACAGGTCAGCCCAGGCCAGGATGCCGGCCGCAACGGCGGCGCCACCCGCCTGCGCATGTGCCCGCGCCAGACCCGCGACATAGGCCGTCTCGCCGGCCGGGCGCAGGTGCCGCGGGCCGTCGACACGGTACTGCGAGAGGCATTCCACATACACCGAAGCCAGCAGCCGGTGGCCTGCCGCGTCCTGTGCGAACTGCGCCGGCAGATAAGTGTGGCCGCCACGGTCCCACAGGTGGTGATGGGGGTCGATGATGGCTGTGCCGGGATCGAGCGGAGCCTCCTGCCGCAGGGCCAGCCAGTCATCCCAGAGGCGCTGCCGCCCGGCGGCGTCCGGCCGCGACGCAGCGGTCACAGGGTGCGGCCGCCGTCGACCGCGAGCGTCTGACCGTAGACGTAGGACGCCAGGGGTGAAGCCAGGTACAGGCACGCACCGGCCATGTCGTCCGGCGTGCCCAGACGCCCGGCCGGAATGCCGCCCAGGCGTTCGCGCAGACGGTCGTCGTTGGCGATGGTGACCTTGGTCAGCTTGGTATCCACCAGACCGGGCGCGACGCCGTTGACCCGGATGCCCTTGCGCGCCCAGGCCTGCGCCAGGGTGGCGGTGAGGTGGATGGCGCCGGCCTTGGACGCGGCATAGGCGGGATTGCCGCGCGTGGCACGCAAGCCACCCACCGACGAGATCGTGATCAGCGATCCCTGGCGGGCTGCCAGCGCATCGCGGAACTTGGTGGCGCAGGCCATCAGGCTGTTTAGATTGACGTCGATGATGCGCTGGAAGGTGTCCATCTCGAACTCCTTGCGACCATAGGCCACCGTGCCCTGGCACAACACCAGGACATCCAGCAGGTCGGGTGCCGTGGCCGCGGCCACGGCGGCGAAGTCGCCGACGTCCACCTTGCAATAGGCCAGGCCATCGAGGTCCGAGCCTTCGTCGGCACGGTAGTCCGCTGCGCGGGCGCGGGTGCCCCACACATGCACCTGCGCCCCATGGCGCCGGAACGCCTGCGCGATGCCGTTGCCGATGCCGCTGGAGCCACCGACGACCAGCACGGTCTTGCCGCTGAAGTCGAGCGGGTTGGGAAGGGAGGAAGCGTCCATGTCAGACCGGGCAGTTGGGATTGAAGACAGGCTGGCGTTTTTCCTCATAGGCCTTCAGGCCCTCGACCACGTCGGGCCCGGAGAAACCGAGAATTTCCAGTGACAGCGAATTCTCAAAGATCGGCCAGGCCATGGTCAGCCAGTTGTTCATGGACAGCTTGGTCCAGCGGATCGCCGACGGTGACGCCTTGGTCAGGTTCACGGCGACCTGCAGCGCCGTGTCCTGCAGCTTGTCGTCATCGACCACCTTCGAGATCAGGCCGATGCGCTCGGCTTCCTCGGCGTACAGGTGTTCGCCGCTCATCAGGTAATACTTGGCCTTGGCCATGCCGCACAGCAGCGGCCAGATGATCGCCGCGTGGTCACCGGCAGCCACGCCCAGCCGCACATGGCCATCGACGATCTTGGCCGAGCGGCCGGCGATCGTGATGTCCGACAGCATGGCCACCGCCAGGCCGCCACCCGCGGCCGCGCCGTTGATCGCCGAGACCAGGGGCTTGGAAAAATGGATCAGGTTCTTGACCAGGTTGCGGCCGTCCTTCCACATGCGGGCGCGCCACTCGAACTCGTTGACGAGCTTCTCCTCCAGTGCGAAATCGCCACCGGCCGAAAAGGCGCGGCCTTCGCCGGTCACGATCACGGCGCTGACCGAGGGGTCGTCCTCGATGTGCTGCCAGATGGTGGCCATCGCGTGGTGGAAGTCGAAGTCCATCGCGTTCATCTTGCCGCGCGACATCGTGATGCGCAGCACCTGGTCGGCGGGCCGGTCGAGCTTGAGGGACTCGTAGACGGGGTAGGTGTAGGTCATGGGGGTTCTTTCGCGCGTGAGAGGCGGACGGATCCGCAGTAGCCGGTGCAGCTGCGCCGGGACAGGACATGTACAAGAGTGCAGAAAAAATTTTAATCGCAATCGGGGGTAAAGACGCTCGCCTGCGGCGCTGTCTTTCGTATCATCGAAAGTTGTTCTCGCCGCAACGGGCCACAGCCCGTTGTTCCTTACCACTCCTTCTCCTGTGCACACACCATGAACGTCGGACTTGCAGTCACCCGGATATCCCAACGCGCGCCGACAAGCCTGGCGCTTTTCGACGGCGAACGCAGCATGGACTACGCCACGCTGGAGGCCCGGACCAACCGGCTGGCCCATCTGCTGCGCGACGGCCACCACTTCGACAAGGGCGAGCGCGTGGCCCTGCTGGTGCACAACCGCATGGAGGTGGTCGAGGTGCTGGTCGGTGTCGCCAAGGCGGCCATGGTGTACGTCGGCCTGAACTTCCGCATGACCGAAACCGAGCTGGTGTCCGTGCTCGACAACGCCGAACCGCGCATGCTGGTCACGGAGCCGGAGTTCGAGGCGCTTGGCCGGCGGCTGGCCGCGCGGCGCGGCATCCCGCTGCTGGTGCTCGACGCGGGCGGCAGCTACGAGGCGGAGCTGGCGGGCGCAAGCGCAACGTTTCCACCCTCGGCGTACACCGTATTCCCGCAGGACCACTTCGCGATCGTCTACACCAGCGGCACCACCGGCCTGCCCAAGGGCATCCTGTTCGACCACGCGGCCGCGCTGCAGCACGGCACGGTGGCCTGCCTGGAATACGAGATCCACGACACAACGCGTTACCTGATCCAGATCCCGCACAACTCCTGCGTCAACATCACGATCGTGCCCGTGCTGATGGCCGGCGCGGCGGTAGGCTTCGCCGAGAGCCGCGGCTTCAGCGGCGCCGCGCTGTGCGACACGGTCGAGCGCCACCGCGTGACCCACACCTTCCTGGTGCCGACGATGCTGGCCACGCTGCTGGAGCAGGACCCGGGCGATTTCCCGCGGCGCCTGTCCTCGATCACCACGCTGGGTTACGGCTCCTCGCCGATTCCCACCGAACGCCTGCGCACGCTCATCGCCAAGTACGGCCCCATCTTCATCCAGCTCTACGGCATGGCCGAGATCGCCTCCATCGGCACGCTGCTGCGCAAGCAGGACCACGTGTCGGCGCTGGCCGACAAGCCGCAGCTGCTGGCCTCCTGCGGGCAACCGTCGTATGCCACCACCGTGCGCCTGGTCGGCCCCGACGGCGCGGATGTTGCGGCAGGCGAAACCGGAGAAATCATCTTCGGCGGCCCGCACACCATGCGGGGCTACTTCCGCGAGCCCGAGCGCACCGGCAAGGCGCTGATCGATGGCTGGCTGCATTCGGGCGATGTCGGGCGCGTCGACGCGCAGGGCTACTACTACATCGTCGACCGCATCAAGGACCTGATCATCCGCGGCGGCTACAACCTGGCGCCGAGCGAGGTCGAGGCGGTGCTGTACACGCACCCCGCCGTGCTGGACGCGGCCGTTGTCGGCATCCCGGACGAGAAGTGGGGTGAGGCGGTGCTGGCGGTCGTGGCGCTCAAGCCCGGAATGGCGGCCGGCGCCGACGAACTCCTGCAGCTGTGCCGGTCGTCGGCGCTGTCGTCGATCAAACAGCCGCAGCGGGTCGAGATCGTCGACGACATGCCGCGCAACACCATCGGCAAGATCGACAAGAAGGCCGTGCGCGAGCGCTACTGGGAAGGGCGGCGCAAGGTCTGACCGGCCGCGGCACGGCGCACCGTCAGGCCGTGTCAGCCCGCGCGCCCTGGCCCAGGTAGTGCGACACGATCACCGGGTCGGACGCCAGGTCATCGCTGCGGCCCTCGTGCACGATCCGGCCCTGCTCGATCACATAAGCACGGTGGGTGGCCATCAGGGCCTGGCGTGCGTTCTGTTCCACCAGCAGGATGGTCAGCCCCTGCGCATTCAGGGCCTTCAGCGCCTCGAACACCTGGATCACGATCACCGGCGCCAGCCCCAGGCTGGGTTCGTCGAGCAGCAGCAGGCGCGGCGCGCCCATCAGCGCGCGGCCGATAGCCAACATCTGCTGCTGGCCGCCAGACAGCGACCCGGCGCGCTGTTCGCGCCGCTCGGCCAGGATGGGAAACAGCGCGTGGATCTGGTCCAGCGTGTGGGTCGGTGTGCGCCCCGACAGCGCGGTGGCGCCGAGTTCCAGGTTCTCGCGCACGCTCAGGTTGGGCAGGATCTGGCGCCCTTCGGGCACCTGCAACAGACCCTTGCGAGAGACGTTCCAGGGTGCGACCCCGACCAGTTCTCTGCCCTGGAAGCGGATCGACCCGGCGCTGGGTCGCACCACGCCGCTCAGGCAGTTGAGCAGGGTCGATTTGCCCGCGCCATTGGGACCGATCAGGGCGACGAACTCGCCGTCGTGCACCGTCAGCGAGGCGGAGCGCAGGGCCTGGATGCCGCTGTAGCCGGCGCTGATACCGGCGACCGTCAGCATGGCCGGAGCCGCGGGCTTGGAATTGGCAATCATGTGGACGTCATGTCCCGAGGTAGGCGGCTATCACCGCGGGGTTGCTGACGACTTCGGCCGGCGTGCCGGACGCGATCATGCGGCCGCTGTCGAGCACATAGATGTGGTGGCACAGGCTGGTGACGAAGCGCACGTTGTGCTCGATCAGCAGCACGCCCATGCCGTCTCGCGCCAGACCGGCAAAGATCTGGCCAAGCTCGCCGGCTTCGATGTCGTTCATGCCGGCCACCGGCTCGTCGAGCAGGATCAGCGCCGGATCGGAGGCCAGCGCACGCATCGTCTCCACGCGGCGCTGGTGCCCGTAGGCCAGGCCACCGGCCTCGTGTTCGGCAAGATGCGCCATGCCGAAACGCTCGAGCAGAGTCAAGGCACGCGCGCGCAGCGTGCCGGTTTCGCCGCGGGCGGCCGGCAGGCCCAGCAGGCTGGCGAAGGTCGACGTGGTCTCGCGGCGGTAGAAGCCGATCATCACGTTGTCGACCACGCTGGCCTCGGCCAGCAGGCGGATGTTCTGGAAGGTGCGCGTGATGCCCGCGCGGGCCACCATGTGCGCGGGCGCGCGGGTGAGGTCCTGCGTACCGAAGCGGATGCTGCCACCCGACACGGTGAGGATGCCGGTGATCAGGTTGATCAGCGTCGTCTTGCCGGCGCCGTTGGGCCCGATCAGGCCGGTGATCCTGCCGGCGGGAACCTGCATGCTGATGTCAGACACGGCGGAGACCCCGCCGAAGTTCTTCGAGACATGGTCGATGGCGAGCGTGGTCATTCGCGTCCCTGCTCCGGACTAAGGCGGGCAATCCGCCGCCGCCGCAGGGTGAGCAGGGCGGAGTCGACGATGCCCCGCGGCATGAAGGCGATGACCAGCATCAGGATCGCGCCGTACAAGGCCATGCGGTAGTCTGCCAGCGGGCGCGAGATCTCGGGCAGCATCAGCAGGATCGCCGCGCCGATGATCGGTCCGGCCACCGAGCGCCTGCCACCCAGCACCACATAGGACAGGGCCGCAATCACCGCCGGAAAACCGAAGGTCGCCGGAAACAGCGTGAAACTCTGGAAAGCTTCCAGGCCGCCGAACAGGCCCGCAATCGCGCCGCTGATGCCAAACGCCAGCGCCTGGTGGAAGTTGACCGAAACCCCAAGCGAGCTGGCCACGGCCTCGTTCTGCCGGATCGCCTCGAACGCTCGGCCAACGCGGGTGGCGCTGATGGCCATCATCAGGTAGACCACCAGCAGCAGGGCGACCAGGGTCTCGACCGTGCCCACCAGGTTGGGGATCGCGTTGAGCCCCATCGCGCCACCGGTGAGGTTGTCCGAATACAGTGCCAGCGCCATCACGACCTGCACGAAGGCCAGCGTGGCGATCGCCTGGAACACGCCGCGCAGGCGGGCCAGCGGCCAGGACAGCAGCAGGCCGACCACGGCACCGATCACCGACGCGGCCACCAGTGACAGCAGGTAGTGCCAGCCGAAGCGCGTGGTCAGCACAGCCGCGCTGTAGGCGCCGATCGAGGCCATGCCCGCGGTGGCAACCGAGAACACGCCGGCGCGCATCACGATCCACTGGCTCAACGCATAACCCGACCCGATCAGGAAGACGTCGAACAGGTGGTGGTAGGTGTTGAGGAACTCCATCATCGCTCGGCCCTCATGGCACCCGCGGTCTCCTTGCCGAACAGGCCATACGGCCGCACCAGCAGGATCAGGAACAGCAGCGAGAAGATGATGGCGTCGGTCAGGCCGGATGGCAGGTAGGCCGCTGTCAGCGTCTGGATCAGGCCGAACAGCAGCCCGGCCACCATGGCGCCCGGAATGCTGCCCATGCCGCCGAGCACGACCACGACGAAACCACGCAGCAGGAAGGGCTCGCCCATGGTGAACTGGATCGAGTTGAACGCCAGGCCGATCAGCACGCCCGAGGCGCCGGCCAGCGCACCCGAGAGAAAAAATGTCTGAAAATAGACCACGTTCGGGTTCACACCCGACAGCACGGCCGCGCGCTCGTTGCCCGAGACCGAGCGCACCCGCGTGCCCAGCGGCGTGCGGTAGAGGTACCAGGTCAGCACCAGCATCAGCACGAAGGCGCACACCGACATGAACATCTGCAGCAACGACACGCGCAGGCCGGCGATCTCGAAGATGCGCACCGGGAAGGTCTCGAAGGGAAAGCGCAGCACCTCG
>JANYBQ010000487.1 GCA_025360705.1 Betaproteobacteria bacterium
CATGGTCGCGATGTCGCACGGCGTCTATGCAATCGACGCGCGGCCCGACCTGCCGCATATCCGTGTGCCTACGTTGGGGCTGTACCCAAGCGGCGGCACCATCACAAGCCCGCAGGAACAGGCGATCAGGGAGGCCATACCCGACATACGCTTCGTGGTCATGCCCACGCGTTTTCACACCATACAGTTTCTTATGGCGGACGAATGTGCCCGTGAACTGCTGGCGTTCGCGAACGAGGTCGACAAGCGGAGTTAGGGAACCGGGGTTGCGTCTTCCGGTTCCTCCTGGAGAGCGCGAAATTGCGCTACCGCGGTGCAGCCCGTGAGTGCCATCACGCGGTCAATTTCCGTTTTGAGAATGGCCAGGGCGTGGGAGGCGCCGGCCTCTCCCGCGGCCGCGATCCCCCATAAAGGCGCTCTTCCCATGAGAACGGCACGCGCGCCCAGCGCCAGCGCTTTTGCCACGTCCGTGCCGCGCCGGATTCCTCCGTCCAGCAATACCGTGGACTTGCCGCCGATGGCATCAACGATGCGGGGGAGCACATCCAGGGTCGCGGGGGCTGAGTCAAGACTTCTGCCCCCGTGGTTCGAAACCACCACGCCATCGGCGCCACTGTTGATCGCCGACAACGCGTCGGCTGGATGCATGATGCCCTTCACGAGGAGTGGGCCAGGCCAACGGCTCCGGATCGCGCGCATGTCGTCCCAGGTCAAGGACCCGTTGCGTGGAAATACGATGCCCTTGCCGCGAAGATTCGACTGCAGCTCCTTGGGAAGATTGCTGAAGGTAGGAATGCCGGTGGTCAAAAGGTAACGTGCAATGACGGTCGTCGTCCAGTGGGGACGCCAGGCCGCGTGCCAGATATTGCGCGCGGAAAGCTGCATCGGAACGGACATCTGGTTGCGCTGGTTGTATTCGCGGTTGGGCGCCGCCACGTTGTCCACCGTGACTATCAGGACCTTGAAGCCCAGGGTCCTGGCCCGATCGACGACCTCGAACGACATGTTTCTGTCCGGCCACATATAGAGCTGAAACCACTGTTGTCCGCCGCCTTGTTCGGCGATTTTCTCCATTGGGGCTATGGAAGAAATGGACAGCGTGTAGGGGATGCCGGCCTTGGCGGCCGCGCGCGACAGGGCCAATTCTCCGTCATACCATAGCAGGCTGGTCGCGCCAGTAGGGCCTACGACCATCGGGCTGGCCTGCTCTGTTCCGAACAACGCGATCTTCTGATTTCGGGCGGAAACGTCCATCAGCACACGCGGCAGTAACTCTTTCTTGTCAAATGCCGTTCTATTTCTGGTAAGCGTGAGCTCGTCTTCTGCTCCTCGATCCACAAACTCGAACAGACCTTTTGGAAGTCGCCGGCGCGCAAGTTCGCGCAGGTCGTCGATGTTGTAGGCACCTCGAAGACTGCGGTGGAGTTCAGTCATGGGTGACCCATGCGCCGTGAGCAGCCGGTCTCGCCAAGGTTTGTTGTTTCATCGGTTCATAACGATTGATGCTGCAGTGGCGCTCACAGCCTTGTTCAGCGCTGCCTAGGAAAACGCTCGACCGTGGGTGCCAAGCGATGGCGTGGCAACAAAGAAACGAAGTGCTTCACAAAATGGCGATGGCGTTGGCGGGCGATCCGACTCCGCCAGTAATATTCAGTGGTTTGCAGCTGACCATGCATTCGTACACGCCGGTAGCTGCGCAGTCTGCAGCCAGCGCCTCGAGGTCCCACAACTCGCCTATACACAGGCCCATCAAGGCGATCAGTGTGGGATGCATCAGACCGGCATGGATCGGGTCGGCACCGGTGGCCTTGTCGCGCATCGATACGAAGGGTGACTCCGCCACCGAGGGGATGGCCTCGAAGCCCGCGTTGTCCGACGCGCCCACCGATATCTGGTGGTCCCAAAGCCACGCCACGGTTTCGCGTGCCTGCAGCAGGCCGGTGCTCTTCAAGGCGGTTGGCAGCAGGATGCGTTCGGCATCCGTCATTTCGTTGAAATAACAGGCCATCCAGCCGGTGCGCATCAGCAGGATATCTCCGGGCATGAAGCGCACGCCCTGGGCCGCTGCCACTTCGTCCAGCAGGCTTACCGGAAACGCCTCGCCGCCACGGTGGTTCAGCGAGCGTCCACGCTGCGACAGATAGCGCTCGATGTCGATCAACACGCCGCGGCCGACGATACCGCGTTCGGCGTAGCGGTTGACGCCAATGGTGGGCGAGCCCGGCACCACGTCGTCGTCGGGCACGCCGTTGTAGAAGCCATGGTCCCCGTGCCGGAAGTGACGCAGGCTGTCAACCTGCGTCGTGCCCTGCGGGTAGAAGTGGTCGATGTAGTCGTCACGGTGGTTCGGACTGTT
>JANYBQ010000557.1 GCA_025360705.1 Betaproteobacteria bacterium
TGTTCACATCCATCGAATACCCCAACATCGTCTACATCGAGGAAGTGATGCGCGAAGGCATGCAGATCGAGGATGCCCGCATCCCGGTGGGGCAGAAGCTCGCGCTGCTCGACGCGCTGTCGCTCACCGGCCTCGATCAGATCGCGGTCGGTTCCTTCGTGAGCGCGCGTTACACGCCGCAGATGACCTGCATTGAAGAGCTGGCCAGCAGCTTTCATCCGCAGCCGGGCGTCACCTACCTTGCGTTGGCGCTCAATCCGCGCGGTGTGGAGCGGGCCCAGGCCTATTCCCCGCCGCTCACGGTGGAGCGCGGCTCCGGCAAGCCCAAGCTCGGCTGCCACATGTGCGACGTGTTCGTGCGCCGCAACGTCAACCGCAGCCAGGCCGACGAAATGGCCACTTGGCCGGGCATCGTCGAAAAGGCCAAGGCCGAGGGTGCCACCGAGGCGGGCATCGGCGTGAACGCGGCGTTCGGGTCCAACTTCCTGGGCGATTTCCCGGTTGAAGCGGTGCTGCGGCTGCTGGAGATCCAGCACGCGTTGTGGGACCAAGCCGGCATTGCGGTGACCGAGATAAAGCTTGGAGACCCGATGGGCTGGTGCCACCCCACCAAGGTGACGCGCCTGCTCCAATCGGTCAAGAATAAGTGGCCGCGCATCAACGACTTCGGACTGCACCTGCACAACAGCCGCGGCATGGCGATGACCTGTATCTACGCGGCGGTCACCACACTGGACAAGGACGACACACTGCGCCTCGAAGGCACGCTGGGCGGCATCGGCGGCTGCCCTTACTGCGGCAACGGCCGGGCCACCGGCATGGTGGCGACCGAAGACCTCGTGCACATGCTGCAGGGCATGGGTTACCACACCGGCGTGGACCTCACCAAGCTGGTCGAGTGCGTCCACTTGCTCGAGGACATGATCGGCCGCATGACCTGGGGCCACGTCTCAAGGGCCGGCCCACGGCCGCTGGAAGTGGCGCAACTGCTGGACATCAATGCGCCGTTCATCGAAACGCTGGACCACGCCCAGCACTTCCGGCGCGGTCCGGCGGCCTACGAAGGCGGGCTGGTGCCCTGGGCCGAGCCGATTCGCAGCGCGTACCGCGAGCGCGTGGACAAGGGCCTGCCGGCGTACGAGCTGGATGGCGACTGGCCCTGGGCACAAGCGTTTTTTGCCAAGGCCCCCGTGAAGGCGTGATAGTGATGCAGCTCAGCGCAGCCGGGTCAGGGTCTCGGACGCCTCCAGCTTGAGCAGCTCGATGAACTTGTGCACCGCCGGCGACTCGGTGCGGTCGGCGCGGCGGTAGATCCCCATTCGGCGCAGAGCGGGCTGGCGCATGCGCACGGCCTTGATGCCCCGCTTGTCGGTATCCAGCAGCGCCACGCGCGAGATGAAAGTGCTGCCAAAACCGGCGCGCACCAGCGAGATCGATGTCGGCATGCTGGCCACCTCGTACTCCGCCGGCTTGCCTATGCCGTGCCGTTCAAGGGCCGCCGCCACGCTCTCACGGGTGCTGGTCCCACGCGCGGTGAGCACCAGCGGCTCGTCATGTAGCTGCTCCCACGAGATCATCCGGAAGGCGCCGAGCGGGTTGCCCGCCTGCATGACCATCACCAGCTCGTCGTCGAACATGGGGTCGAAACTCAAACCCGGCGCCGAGCTTATTTCGGTGCAGACACACAAGTCTGTCTCCCCGGCCGCCACCAGGTCCACCAGCCGATCGTTGGCGTCTTCTCGCAGCGACACCGTGATGCCCGGGAACGCGGCCCGCACATGCGCGAGCGTGCGGGTGACGACGCCGATCGCCAGCGACGAGAGCGAGCCCAGCCGGATGTGCCCGCGATTCACCCGGGCAATGGCCTGCGCCTCATCGCAGGCATCGTCGATCGCGTCCAGCCCACGTTTAAGCTTCAGCTGCATCGCTTCTCCGGCGTTCGTCAGGTGCACCTGGCGGGTGGTGCGGTCAAACAGCTGCACGCCCAACTGCGACTCCAGCTCGCGAATCAGCTGTGAAAACGCCGACTGCGTGATGTGGATTTTTTCCGATGCCCGGCTGAACGAGAGAAACTCGCTTGCCAGCAGGAAACCTTCGATCTGTCGTATGGTAATCCGGTGCCTCAAAGCCCAACTCCTGATGCCTTCATTATGTGGGCTTCTTGATGCGTGGCGGGTCATTTTTCCGACGGAATCGCGGCGCGCCCAGCCCGAATCAAGACACTCCTTTCGGACCCGGCTGGTTGACGCCGGCGCGCCCGCGCACCGGCGTCTTGCATCTGCCGGGTCTTCCTCAGTGGCCGAGGACGAGGGCTTGGAACATGAAACGCCTATCGTGCGTGTGTGGAAGATGTCGTCGCATCCGGCCGCATCGCGCGTGCCCGTTCGGTCAGGTAGCGGGCCAGTTGCAGATGCTGCCGCGCGACGGTGGCCTTCCTCTCGGTCTGCGCCACCGCTTGTTCGCGGAGGTAGCGCGCGAGCACCTCTTCCGCCCATGCCAACTCCGACTGCGACGGCGCGAACACCTCGTTACTCGCCGGCAGTTGCAGCGGGTACAGCACCACCCAGCCGTCGAACCCCATTCGCCTGGACTGCTGCATTGCGGCGCGGCCCTGCTCCAGATCCTTCGGGTCCCTAAGCATCACCGCGTCGGCCACCGTCCAGCCATGTGCCCGCGCAACGGCCACGGTCTTGGGCCGGATCCAGGTGAGATGGTCCTGGCTGGGTTCGCCCTGCTGGCCGAACAGTGCGCCGGACGAGTGCACCTCGAGCGCGTAATCATTCACGCCGACCATCATCCCGGTGACCAGGGTCGCCTGCCGGGCAATATTCTCCAGCTCGCACAGGGCCGAGGGTGTCTCGATGTCGAGCAATACCTCGGGAACGCGCCTGCCTGGCCGCAGCGAACATAAAAGCCGCTCGAAATGGATCACGTCACCGGGAGTCCGCAGCTCCGCGAAGGTCACCGAATCCACGCCCGCTTCCAGCACCATTTCCAGGTCCGGCAGCAGCCAGGGAGAATCGATGGCGTTGACCCGCACATTGACTTCGCGTGAGTTTTTGAACGGCCGGGACAACGCGTCGCGCAGGGTTGCGCGGGCGCGCGCCTTGGCGGCGCTGTCGAACGGCACGCTGTCCTGGAGGTCGAACATCAGAACATCGGCGACGGCGTCGCGTGTTTTTTCTATCTTGCGCTCGTCGCCGGCGGGCACCAGCAGCATGGATCGGCGAATCTTCATGGGTCACTCCTGAACAAACGCCGCCGCCGGTACCGGCAAGGTGCGCTCGACTTCCTCGGTGTCCCGGCCCAGCGGCGGCGCGGGTTCCTTGACTATGGCGGGTACGCCCAGCAGGCGCAGCGGTACCGCGAGCAGCGGGAACGAGGCGCCATTCATCTCGGTCCAAAACCACAGGCCGCGTGCCAGAGTTTGCGCAGCGTGCAGCACCTCGCGCACGGCCAGGGCCGGCACGGCATCGGCGCCTTCTCCGAGCAGATGGTGTTTGCCGCTCTCAGCGACGGGCGGTGGCGGTTGGCCGGGCGCGCCGTTCCATGCCGTCTGGGTGGCCCAGGCGGCGATGTCCTGCATGGAAAGATCGACATACTGGCCAAGGCCGCAGACATCGCGGTACTCCAGCGCGGCCACTATTGCGGCGAATCCGCAGGCAGCACCCATGACGTCCGCGCTCGACGGTCCGGTCTTCATCGGCATGCCGTCCACGCGGGTCACATCCATCAGGCCCGACATCGCCTGTATGACAGTGTCGAACGCGGCGCGGCCGGGGTACAGCGAATCCGCGCCAAAACCGGAGATGGAGCAGTAGACCAACCGCGGATTGATGCGCTCAACCTCCATCGGCGAGAAGCCCTTGCGGGCAAGGGCTCCTGGGCGCAGGTTTTCAACCAGGATATCCGCCGACGCTATGAGGCGCGTCAGAAGAACGCGGCCCTCCTGCGTCCCCAGGTCCACGCAGACGGATTTCTTGTCCGAGTTCTGGAAGGTGAAGAAGACGCCCTGCCCGCACCGCATCGGTGGCCAGCGGCGCACTGCTTCGCCTTCGGGTGGCTCGATCTTGATCACCTCGGCGCCCAGGCTGGCAAGGGTGCGGGCGGCAATCGGTACGGTTGTGTAATGGCCGATTTCCAGCACCCGGATGCCGGCGAGCGGGCCCTTCGCCGGCGGGGAGCCGGCGCCAATGGCCGGCGAGGCCGGCGATGCGCGCGCCAGCCTGGCGATCTCGGCGCGGTCCGCGTCCGGCAGCGGAATGCGCAGCAGGGCTTGCCCGCCGGAGCGGCTCATCCTGAAGACGGAACCAGGCACCATCACCCGGGCGCCGGTCAATGGGTCGTGGGTCTCATGCACCATGCGGCGATGCGCGAGGTTGGCCTCACGCGGGTATCCGTCAACGCGCGCGACCGGGCCACATGGCAGGCCGAGTTCGCCGAAGCGGCGCACGCATTCCTCCACGCCGTGGCGCTCCACCCAGGACTGCACGACGGCATCGACCTGCTCGACATGCACCACCCGGTCGGCATTCTTCGCGTAGGCGGGATCGTCGGCCAGTGCCGCATGGCCGATCAGTCGGCAGATGCGGCGCCATTGTTCATCGCTTCCCGCACAAAGAAGGATCCAGCCGTCAACTGCACGGTACACGTTCCAGGGCGCCGCCATCGTGTGGCGATTGCCGACCCTTGATGAGTCCTGCAACTGGCCATCGAGCGCAGGCGCGAGGAACGACGTCATGGCGGCGAAGGCCACGTCGTACAGGCTGATTTCCACGCCTTGCGTGAAGCCTTCCGTTCTTCTCTGCCGCAGCGCGCACAGTACGGCACCAGCCGCATAGAGGCCCGCCATGTGCTCGACCAACGGCAGCGGTATCGGCGTGGGTGCGCGCGTCGGCATTCCGGTACATCCGAGAATGCCGGACAAGGCCTGGATCTGCGCATCCGAACAGGGCCGGCCGGCCAGCGGCCCGCTGGAACCGAATGCGGTGATGTCGCATACCACGGCGCCGGCCGCGGCACCGGAGCAGCCACGAATGTCTTGCGGGTCGAGGTCGGAGGAGAGCAGCACCACGTCCGCGGCGGCTGCGAGTTCGGCCAACAGGCGCCGGTCGGTCTCGCTGCCGGACTCCCTCAGCAAGCTCAGTTTTCCGGCGGCGAATTGCGGACGGCAAGAAAACTTGGTTGCAACGCCGCCGGACGCGGTCGCGCCTTCCACGAACACCACGGTCGCTCCCAACTGGGCCAGCATGGAGCCGGCAACCGAGGCCCCGATTCGCACGCCGAGTTCCAGCACCGTGACACCTTCCAGAACGCCGCGGTGCCGCGCCGGTGCCGGCGCTTCTGTCCCGTCAGCGGCCATGGAATCGGGCCGGGCGTTTTTCCGCGAAAGCCGCCGCGCCCTCCTTCAGGTCCTCGGTCTCCCAAAGCAGCCGGTTTATGACGGTTTCCATGCGCAGCCCGGTCTGCAGGTCGACGTCCCGGGCCCGGATGGCCAGCTCCTTGGCTGCCTGCACCGCCAGCGGGGCATTGCGGCCAATGCGCCGTGCGTACTCGAAGGCGGTTTCCATCAGCTTTTCCGGCGCCACGATGCGATTGATCAACCCCCAGCGGGCGGCGCTCTCCGCGTCGATCGGGTCGCCGGTCATGACCATCTCCATCGCGATGGCATAAGGCAGCTGGCTCAACACACGCTGGGTGGCACCGTTACCCGGCACCAGCCCGCGCTTGACCTCGGCCAAGCTGAACACCGCGGTCGGCACGGCGATGCGGATGTCGGTGGCAAACAGCATACAGGTGCCGCCCCCCATGCACAGGCCATTCACAGCCGCGATGATGGGCTTCCAAACCTCCAGGCCGCGGTTGATGATCTGGTCTTTCTGCGTCAGCCACATGTCCGACAGGCCGGTCGGCTGCGGCAGCAGCGACTTGATGTCGGCCCCGGCGCAGAACGCGCGCTGCCCCGCGCCGGTGACGATCGCAGAACGGATGTCGCCGTCGTCGCGCACCCGTATCCAGGCTTCCGACAGCGCCCGGTAGTGGTCGTTGTCGAGCGCGTTCATGCGCTCGGGGCGGTTGATCGTGATCAGGGCGATATGGTCTTCAACGGTCACGTCGATCGGCATGCGGAGTGCTCCTGCTGTTGGGTTTCGCGCTATCGGGGCGTTGTCATTCCGGTGCGATCCCGGCTTCTTTGACCTTGATGCCCCAGGACTTGAGTTGCTGCTTCACCAGGTTTCCGAATGCCGCCGGGTCGGATGGCATCGGCTCCAAATTCGCGGCCAGCATGCGTTGCCGCATGTCGGGGCGCCCGAGGATCTTCAGCAGCGCGGCATTGAGCTTGTCGACGATGGGCTTGGGCAGGTTCGCCGGCCCGAACAGGCCGGTCCACGCCGCCATGTCGAAGTCCGGAATGCCAAGCGCCTCCTCGACCGTCGGCAGGTCGGGCGCCAGGACCGAGCGCTTGGCGCTGGTGACGGCAAGCGCCCGCAGGCGTTTCGAGGTGAGGTGCGGCTGGCTGGAGGCCAGGTCCACCACCAGGAACTGCACGCGCCCGGCGATCACCTCGGTCATCGCGTCCGGGCTGCTCTTGAACGGAACTCCGGTTGCACCCAATTGCTGGGTGCGGTTGAGCGTTTCAGCCGGCACCTGGAACACGGTACCGCTGTAACCGTAGAACACCTTTCCCAGATTGGCGCGCGACCAGCTTACCAGCTCGGGCAGCGACTTTGCCGGCACGTCGGCATTGACGGCCACCACGAACGGCAACGAGGCAACACCGCCGATCGGGGTGAAGTCGGCCACCGGGTCGTACGACAGCGTCTTGAAAACGTGCGGATTGACGGAGTGCGAGGAGTTCGAGGTGAGGAGCAGGGTGTATCCGTCCGGTACCGCCGCCTTCACCAGGTTGGCGGCGATCTGCACCGCCGCGCCCGGGCGGTTCTCCACCAGGAACGTCTGGTTGAATGTCTTTTGAAGTTCCTGCGCGATCATGCGCGCCGTTATGTCGGTTCCGCTGCCCGGCGCGAAGCCAATGACGATCCGCACCGGCTTGGACGGATAGATGTCGTCGGCGGCGCGCACGGCCGCGCCGCTCAGGGCCACCGCGGTGGCCAGCAGCCCGGCGCGGATGAAGTTGCTTCTTTTCATTCCAGTCTCCTGTACTATTTTTGTATCGGTGTGGCCCGGCGGGCTACTGCAACAACTTGCGCGCTATCAGCATCTTCTGGATTTCGTTGACGCCGCCGCCGATCTGCGCGTGGCGCAGGTAGCGGTAGAACATGGTCAGCGGCAATTCGAGCGTTTCGCCCATGGCGCCGTGCACCTGGATCGCATGGTCGAGGCAACGCGCGCCCCACTCGCCCGCGCACAGCTTGATCAACGCGGCCTCGGTGCGCACGTCCTCTCCGCCATCGGCGCGGGCCGCCATTTCGTACGTCATGGAGCGCAGCGCTTGGATGTCGACGTACATGTCGACCAGGTGCCATTGCACGGCCTGCCGCTCGGACAGCGGCTTGCCGAAGGTCACGCGTTGCTTGGCCCAGTCCACGCTCATGTCCAGCCCGCGCTGCATCTTGCCCAGCGCGTACGGGCCGCGCAGAAGGCGGTCGTGGATGGTCAGCCAGCGCTGGCCGAGCGTGAAGCCCTGGCCGACCTCGCCGAGCACGTCCTCGTCGGGCACCTCGCAGTTGTCGAAGTCGACGATATGCTGCTTGGGCGTGCTGCCCAGCCAGGTGGGTATGCCGGGCGTGCGCACTTTCATGCCGGGGTTCCTGCGGTCCACCAGAAACATGGTGATGCCACCGCGCTGGCGCTTCTCGGGGTCGGTCACCGCCTGTAGCATGACGAAATCGCAGTCGTCCGCGTTGGACATCCACATCTTGGTGCCATTGATCACCCAGCGCCCGTTCTTGTGCACGGCCCGCGTCTGCATCATTCCACCCGGATCGGATCCCGCGTTCGGTTCGGTCTGGCCGAAGGCGGTGGTCTTGCTGCCCTCGATCACGGGCTTCAGAAAACGTTCGACCTGGTCACCCTTGCATTCATAAAGAATGTTCCCGACGCTGGCCATCGGCAGCGGCACCGCCGTGTACATCAGCTGCTCCATGATCGCCACCTGGGCCAGCATGGACAGGCCGGGCCCGCCATGTTTCTCCGGCACCATCATGTACCACAGGCCGGTGTCGCGCGACACCTTCTCCAGCCGCTCGGCCACGGCGCCTGGAAATACCCGCCGGATCATCATGACCTCGGGCTGGCCGTAGGCCTGGTTGGGACTGGCCATGAACTGTTGCTCGAGCGGTATCAGTTCTTCGCGCACGATACGCCGCGCCACATCGCAGAACTCGCGTACGGCGGAAGGCAGTTTGAAGGATTCGGAATCGGGATGAGGTGTATGCATGAACGAAACAGGGCGGCGTTGAAGTGACTCTCCATTAGAAGCGGCATGGCCCGTCAGCGTCTATTGGAAAGTGGCCTCGGTATTGTTCGATTTCACTTCATAGTGGCCGGGCACGGGCTCGACCCCCGTGCGCCGGCAAGCGGCGCGGCGCGCTGCCGTCAGCGTGTCTGGTGCGGGCGCCAGTCAGTTGGGCTGTATGCCGGTGGCCTGCACGATCTGGCGGTTGGTCTCGAAATCGCGCGTGAGGAATTGCGCGAATTCGTCCACGCCCATCGGCATCTCGTCCATCGACAGTGTCACGTAACGCTCCTTGATCTCCGGCGAACGCAGCGCCTTGATGGTCTCTTCCGCCAGCCGGTTGACGATCGCCTTGGACGTCTTCGCGGGTACGAACAGGCCAATCCAGACGTCATAGTTCGAATTCGGCAAACCCGCCTCCACCGTGGTCGGCACGTCGGGCATGTGCTCGGAGCGGCGCATGCCGGTGTTGGCCAGAGCCACCAGCTTTCCCGCCTTGACTTGTTGCAGCGCAAGGCCGATGGGGGCCACGTGAAACGCCACGCGGCCCGCCATCACCTCGCGGACTGCCTCGGCCGAACCCTTGTACGGCACATGGGTGGCGTTGAAGCCACCCGCCATGCGCAGCCGTTCGGCGCCGAGATGGGTGGCGCCCCCGGTCCCGGACGATGAGTAGAAGATCGAATCCGGCTTGGCCTTGGCGGCACGTACCAGGTCGGCCAGCGTGCGCAGCCCGGTCTCGGGCGCGGTCACCACCACCATTGGGACCGAGGCCAGCGGCACCACCCCGACCAGGTCATGGATGCCGTCATAGGGCAGGTTCTTGTAGGTCCACGGCGTCAAGGTGTGCGAGTTGGAATGGACCAGGATCGTGTAGCCGTCCGGTGCGGCCTGCGCCACGGCGGCTTCACCGATCGTGCCGCCGGCGCCGGGCTTATTGTCCACGATGATCGGTTGGCCGAGTTGCCTGGAAACCCGTTCGAGCACCTGGCGTGCCACCTGATCCGTGGCGGCGCCGGCCGGGAACGGCACGATGGCCCTGATCGGTTTGTTAGGCCATGGCGCGGATTGAGACCACGCCAGCAGCGGTGCGCTGGCCAGCAGCAGGGCCGACAGTAACTTGAACTTCATGGTTTGTCTCCTTGTAGTCATTGAAATCTGGGGGGTGGCACCGTAGCGGCGAGATACTGTGGGCCAAGCCGGTCATAACAGGCGCAGCCGATCTGGGCCTGCACCAGCGCGATCTCGCGCGACAAAGTGTGGATCGCCTTGCGCACGCCGGACATGCCGCCGGCGACGGCGCCGAACAAGAACGGCCGCCCAAGAAAGCCGAAGGCGGCGCCCAGGCAGCGTGCCACCACAATGTCGGAGCCGCGGCGAATGCCGCTGTCTATCATGACCTTCATCCGGTCGCCGACAGCGACACACACCGCCGGCAACATATCCACCGTCGCGGGCGCGGCATCGAGCTGGCGCGCACCATGGTTCGAGACAATCGCGCCGTCAGCCCCGGCCTGCAGCGCCAGCAGGGCGTCCTGCGGATGCAACACACCCTTGACGATCGACGTGCCCGCCCACTGCTGGCGCAGAAGGTTCAGCCACTCCCAGGTTTGTGCCGGGGCAGGTATGGAAGCCTCAAACAAGGCGGCAAGCTGCCGCCCATCGGCACCGGCGCGCTCGTAGGGCGCGAAGTTGCCCAGCGCCGGCATGCCGTGCCGCCGGTACTGGCCAACTCGCGCATTCATGCCGGCGACCCTTGCGGAGCAATACCGAACAGGCGTTCGAAGCGCTCGCAGTAACGCGGCCAGGCCTGCGGGTTCTGTAGGCGCGGCGGCCGCTTGCCGTCGAAGATGTCCATCCACTGCTCGGCGGCGAAGCGCGCCATGTCGCGCATCGACTCGTTCGTCATGCCGGCGCTGTGCGGCGTGGCGATCACCGCGGCGTGCAGCAGCAGCGGGTGGTTCTTGGGCGGTGGCTCCCGCAGGAACACATCGAGCCCCGCCCCGGCAATGCGGCCCGCGTCCAGCGCTTCGAGCAGCGCGGTTTCGTCATAGGTACCACCACGCGCCGTGTTGACGAAATATGCCGTGGGCTTCATCGCCGCGAACTCGGCCGCGCCAAACATGTTCATGGTCTCGGCGGTCCTGGGACAGTGCACGGAAATGAAGTCGGCACGGCGTTGCAACTCGGAAAACTCCACCTTTTGCGCGCCGCGCTGACTGACCTGCTGCCCGCTCACGAACGGGTCGTACGCGATCACCTGCATTCCGAAGGCGCGCGCCAGCGCGCTGGTGCGGGTTCCGATGGTTCCTATGCCGACTATCCCCAGCACCTTGCCCTTCAATTCGGTGCCGATGTATTCCCAGCGGTTCATGCCGTCGTCGCGCAGCATCGCGCGGTGGGCCGCCGAGATCTTCTTCGCCAGCCCCAGCATCATGCCCAGGGCGTGCTCCGCCACCGCCTCGTAGTTGCTGCCCGACTGGTTGCAAACGAGCACGCCGGCCGCCGTGCAAGCCTCGACGTCCACCATGTCGAAGCCCGCACCGGTGGAACAGATCGCCAACAGCGATGGACATCTCTCCAGCAGCCGCGCATCGCCCAACCACGGTTCCCGCAGTTCACTGCGCGGCGCGATCTGATAGCCGTTCGCCAGGCTCATCAACGCCCAGTTGTCGACCAATGGATCGTCATAACGCAAGTGATGAACGAGCGGGCCGACGCGGCTGGCGAGAATCGCCTCGGCCGGTGGAAAGACCCAGTCCTCAAAATACACCAGTCGCTTGCGCATGTCTTTTCCTGTTTACGTCTGGCGCCGCCCGATGAGCAGCCGCAGCCAACGCAGCAGCACCGACCACAGCAGCGTTTCCACACGCAGGCTCGCGGACGCCGGCGCTGTCGACTGGGCCGCGGGGATCGACTGGCTCGGGGACTCAGCCAGGGCTTGCGCCGGTGCGGCCATCGCCGGTGGCGCCAACTGCTCGCGCAGCCGCTCGGCGAACTGCTCCATCAGCGCACGGGCCACGGCGGCTCCGCCGGCACGGGCGAACTCCGCCAGCACACCGGTCATGACCGTCTCCGATGAAAGCGAGACGACGGAACGCGGTTGCGCTGACCCCAGGTCTTCCTTCACCTCAAATTGCAGGCGTGTCTCGACGCGTGCGGAGCGCATGTCGGCGGTGCCGCGGCCCACCATGCTGCCGCTGCGCGCCGCATGGTCAAACGCCGCTGTCATTTTTCCGTTAAAACGAATCTTCTTGGGGCCGAAAGCCACCAGCATCCCGCCGCGCCAGGCACCGTCGTCGTCCTGTCCTTCGATGAAGGCGCCCGGCATCAGCGCGGCCATGCGAGGGACGTCCGCGAAAGCACCCATCACCGAAGCGGGGCTCGCGGGCACCGGGAACTCGCCCTTGAATGCAATGCCCATCGTCAGCGGGGGCGCCGCAGCAGCGGCGCCTGGTTCTCGCGGCCGTGGTGGATCTTCTGGTAGGGGTCAGTCAGAATCGCGCGCGAAATGCGGCAATCGATGAGATAAAGGCCACCGCGCTCCCGGGCGCGCGCCAACGCTGCCGGCAGGTCCGCCTCCCGCTGTAGCAGAACACCGTCGCCACCGAGGGCCTTTGCCGTCGCCACGAAGTCGGGCGAGCGCCACCGAGCCAGCTCGGGATCGAAGCCCTGTGTTGCCAGCTTGTGCGCTTCGGCGCCATAACCGGAGTCGTTCAGCAGGATCAGCGTGAGCGACACGCCACAACGCACCGCCGTCTCCAGTTCCTGCAGGTGGAACAGCAGGCTGCCGTCGCCCTCGATCAGAATGTGCGGCTCAGCGGGATGGGCCAGCGCCATGCCAAGCGCCAGGGGCAAGGTCTGTCCTACCGCGCCGAACTGGCTTGAGAACTGGATGTCGCCGTCCTCGGGCAACGCCAGGTACATGCCGACAAAGCCGAAGAAATGGCCGGCGCCGCAGGTCAGGCGACTGCCGCGCGGGAGCGCCGCCGACAACTGGCGCATGAGCAGCCGCGGGTCCAGGCCGTCACCGGAACTCTCCAGCGGCGGTGCGGGGCGGGCCAACACGCTGCGCGTCTCGGAGCTGCGGTAACCGTCCGACCGGGCGCGCCGGCGCTCAAGCGCGGTATTGATGGCCAGCGCGGTCTTGCGCGCGTCGCCCCGGATGAAGCGTCCGGGCAGCACACCTATGCGCGGCGGCTCGCGCAAATCGACGCGCGCCACCCGGGCCGAGGGAAACAGCAGCCCACCTTCGGTGGTGTAGTAGCCGAGTTCCGCGCCAAAGCCCAGTACAAAATCGGCCTCCGCGAACAGTTCCTCACCCGGCCGGCTCGCGAACGCACCCGCAATGCCGAGATCGTACGGATGGCCATCGAACAGGCCCTTGGCCTGCAGGGTGGTCGCGAGCAAGGCACCCACGCCGTCCGCCACCCGCGTTATCTCTTCCCTGGCGCCACTCGCCTTGGCGCCCCGGCCGCCAATGATCACCGGCCGCTGGGACGCAAGCAGTTGGTCGGCCAGCCACTCGACCGAGTCCGCGTCGGCCCCAGCGGGTTGCGCCACGTAGTGCGCGGCCGGCTGATACGCGAAATCCCATTCGAGTTCCTGCTCCAGCAGGTCGATCGAGAAGGCCAGCACGATCGGGCCAGACTGAACCGTGGCCGCATAGAAGGCTTCGACAATATCTTCGGCCAGCGAGTCGGGGCGCGACAGCTGCAGGTAGCGGGCGCCGCAGGCTTCGACGAAACGCCGCTGGTCCATCGCCTGGAGGTCGTTCTTGTTGCCGGCCGGCAGCTCCGGCAGCAGCAGTACCAGTGGGGTATGGTTACGCGCCGCCACCATGAGGGACGTACCGGTCTGGGTCAAGCCAGGGCCCCAGGTCACCGTGACCACCCCGACGCATCCGTTCACCCGCGCATAGCCGTCGGCCATGGCCACGGCAGCCGCTTCGTGGCGCGACGCGTACACCCGAATGCCGGCACCCACCATGGCGCCCCAGAGCGGCACGTTGCCATCACCCATCAAGCCAAAGACTGTCTCCGTTTCGGCGCGCAGTGCGCGCGCCAGCGCTTCGCTGATTTTCATGAAGCGCATTCAATCGCAGAAGTTCGCGAAAGACAATTCGATTGATCTAATCGATTCTTAAGGAAAACGGGTACGACAAGGACTTGCAAGCCCGCTTCAACAAGCCGGGCGTCCCGCTGATTCCCGGGTACGCGCCCGAAAAATCGGCCGCCGTTCTGTGAGGACCTGGCGCGCTGGACCACGGTTGCCAAGGCGCCAATATCAAGATCGAGTAACTTTCGCGGTCGGTCGCCTTCTTGTCCTCGCCTCGAGGCGCGATCTGGTCCGCGAAATCAGCGCGCCGTTGATACGCGGGCGGCCGGTGGCGGGTTGGCGAAGCGCGGATTCCCGCGCCCCTGCGCCGGCTTCATGAACCCGCCCTACTTCATGAACTTGCGATCGGGCGGCACAGTGAAGGGGCGCTCGTAGGAAGGGTCGGTGCGGTCCCAGCGGCGCTCGCTGAGGCCTTCGGGCTTCGCCGGGACTTCCGACTGGCCGTCCAGCAACATGCGGCGCAGCGCCAGTTTCCAGCGGCCTTCGCGCTTCTCCAGCCGGTCGAGGTAGCGGATGTGCAGCGACCGGATGCCCTTGCCGTCCTTGCGCAGCGCATAGGTGACGCAGTAGGTCTGCGCATGCGCCGTGTCGCCTTGCACCTCTGCCCAGTGATTGCCGATGAAGTGGTAGTGCCAGTGGTATTCGCGCTCGTAAATCGGCTTCAACTGCTCGCAGAGGAAGCGCGGCGTGCCCGCGATCGCGCCGAAACTCGTAACGCCATAGTCCACCAACGCGTCCGGATGGAATACTTCGTTCAGCAAAGCGTCCCAGTCATGGCAATCCAGTGCGTGCGTGTAGCGCACCATCACGTCCTGGATCGCTTGGCGGTCCTGCACATGGACAAGCTGCTCGCGCAGCATCTGCATTTCATTTTTCAGAGCGCCAATTTCGGCGCGTTGGTCCAGTCCCATATCAACTCCAGGTGTCAGTGTAAGAAGGGTTGAAGTGTCCGCAGAATATCGCCATATTTGGCACTTCGGACTTTCAGTCGGCAACTGCTGCCTTGTATGCCGCGCCACGTACCAGCGCGCCCGGTAGCGCACCGGTGGCAACGCCATCGCGTTGGGTCAACTGGCCCGACACCATGGTTGCCGCGTAGCCGCGCGCATCCTGCAGCAGGCGCCGCCCGCCACCGGGAAGGTCGTAGGCAACACGGGGAACCTCGAGCTGCAGCCGGGCGTAGTCGATGACGTTGATGTCGGCCTTGAGGCCGGGCGCGATGCGACCGCGGTCCTTCAACCCCACCAGACGCGCACCGTCCGCGCTGAGCGTCTTGACCACGTCTTGCAGCGGAAGCCGTCCAGTGGGCCGGTCGCGCGTCCAGTGCGTGAGCATGAAGGTCGGTAGTCCCGCGTCGCAAATATAGCCGCAATGCGCGCCACCATCGCCGAGACCCAGGAAGGTGAGCGGATGCACCAGCATCTCGCGGCACACCTCAAGGTCGCGCTCCGCGTAGTTGTGCAGCGGCCGCATGAAGGCAAAGCTGCCTTCATTGCGCAGCATGAGCTCGTAGGCCAGGCGGGCCGGTGCGACGCCCTGTTGGCGCGCGCGCGAAGCAATGTTGTCTTCGGCTTTGGGCTCGTAATCAGGCGGATCGCGCAGCTCATAGATACCCTCCAGATCCAGCACACGGGCCAGCGCCCGCTGGTTGGCGGGCCCCTGCGTTGAGGGCTGCTCCAAGAGGATGCGCTCGCGCACGTCGTCGCGGCGCAATAGCGCCAGGCGTTCGGCCAGCGGCAAATGGGCCAGGGCCTGATAACCCGGATGGAACGTGAATGGATTCAGCGACATATCCAGGCCCAGCAACATGCCCACCGAACGGCCGCATACCTGTGCCGAGATGTCGAGCCCTTCCGTCGCGCTGGCCTCCACCATGCGCATGATCTCGCGCCAGTCGTCAGGCCGCTCATGGCTCTGCGCAAGCGACACCGACAAGGGCCGATTCGACGCGCGCACCATGGCCCGCAGCACCTCGAAGTCCTGGCGTGGCTCGGAGAAGCCGGCCACCACCTGCAGCAGGCCCGCTTTGGCATCCTTGAGCCCCATCGCCAGTTCCACCAGTTCCTCGGTAGAAGCCTGGTACATCGGCGTGTTCGAGCCATCGCTGCTGCGGTGGTTGATGGTGCGCGAGGTCGAAAAACCCATGGCGCCCGCGCGCATAGCCTCGTGTACCAGCGCACGCATGACCTGGCGGTCGGCGGCGGTCGCCGGCTCGCGGCGCGCTCCGCGCTCGCCCATCGCGTAAACGCGCAGCGCGGCATGCGGTACATATGCGCAAACGTCCATGTCGTAGCGGCGCTGGCCCAAGAAGTCCAGGTACTGCGGAAAGCTTTCCCAGCACCATGGCAGACCTTCGGTGAAAACGATCTCCGGGATGTCTTCCACACCCTCCATGAGGTGCACCAGCATGTCGCGGTCCGTCGGCCGGCATGGCGCAAAGCCCACTCCGCAGTTCCCGATCACGACCGTGGTGACGCCATGCGCCGACGAAGGAAGGATGCGCTCGGCCCACGTCACCTGCCCATCGTAGTGCGTATGCACGTCGATGAAACCTGGGGTGATGATCTTCCCGCTGGCATCGATTTCCGCACTCTGCCCAGGTGCTACGGTCCCTACGGCCGTGATGCGCGTGCCGGTGACCTCGACGTCGGCCCGGTACGGCTTGCCTCCAGAGCCATCGACCACCGTGCCACCCCTCAACACGGTGCGAACATCCGCATTCTGGTCGTCGATCGGCATGGTCTTGTCTCCGATTGCCACCAAGTGAAAGTTCCGGGCCAGGATCCTAGCAAAAAGCAGCGTATTACGCACGTTGCAGGTTGACCGGCAACGCAGCAGTGGCCCCACGGGACCGACAATTCGCATCGCCCGAAGCAACGGTCGCCACCTACACACCGGCAGGCAGCACCGGCATCGCCCTGCGCAAACTGTAATGGGATGACCGGCTCCGGGCAAATCGTGAATCGTGATGGCAAGCCATAAAGGCGCAGCCGATTGTCCGCAAGGACCCGGGTGGCTATAGTGAAACCCCTTGTATCACTGCCAGCGCCATGACCCGCCCCCCTGCTCTGCGATTCAACCACCCCCCGTCTGTGCTGGTGCACCGCGCCGGAGCGCGGACATGACGCGGCGCTGGCGGCGTCGCCCTGAAGGTTCGAACTGGGGCGAGTTCGGCGACGATGACCGTCTTGGCCGGCTGAACCTGATCACGCTTGCGCAGCGGCGGGCCGGACTTGCGGAGGCGCGAGAAGGCGAGGTGTTCTGCCTTTCGCTGCCGCTGGACGTCGGGCCAGGGCTCAACAAGAGTCGGCTACCGCCACGACTGGCGGCCGTATCGCTGGGCGACAAGCCCAAGTTCAACCTCTGCGCTTGCGAGATCCGTCCGGGCCTCACGGACGTGATCAACGACGACTGGGTGTCGATGTTCACGCAATTCTCCACCCAGTGGGACGCCCTGTGCCACGCGGGTTCAATGTTCGACGCCGATGGCGATGGTGTGCCCGAGGTGCGCTTTTACAACGGCTATCCGGGCGCGGAGACGGTGGGCTCTTCCGACCTCGGTCTGGAGCACATGGCCGTGAGCTGCGTGCAGGGCCGCGGCGTAATGCTCGACTTGCGCCGGCATTTCGGTGATGGACGCACGGTGGTGGGCTACGACGCGTTGATGCGTGTGTTGGCTGCCGACCACATCGAGGTGGCCACTGGCGACATGGTGTGCCTGCACACCGGCTTCGCGGATGCC
>JANYBQ010000558.1 GCA_025360705.1 Betaproteobacteria bacterium
CGACGCCGGCTGGAAATACCACGGTTACCACCCGATGCCGTCGCAGCCTTTGCGTGTACTGGGCAACCCGCAACTGTCCTTCTCGGCGGAACATCTGACGCTCGACTGCGATGTGGACGTGGCCAGCTTCGCGGTGGGCGAGCGCATCGAATTTGCGCTGGGGTATGCGGATGCCACGGTTTTTCTGCACCGCGAACTGATCGCGATGCGCAACGGTGTTATCGAAGACGTGCTGCTCCTGCCGGCACGCCAATAATCAGACGGAGGGCGGCAGGGAACATGACGATATAGCGGTATGGCGGCGATTTGTTTTTGAATCAACTGGAGAAGACTATGACTGACGACATCATCGGTAGCAACAAGCGCAATTTCCTCAAAGGTGCCGCCGTTCTTGGCGGCATCGCCTCGGCGCTGGGCGCGGCCATCACGCCGCAGGTGGCATTTGCGCAGACGCTGGAAAGCGGCATCAACAAGGACTCGACGTTTGGCAAGATCTTGTCCTCGGGCACCTTGCGCGTAGGTTACGCACAAACCGGCCCGTTCTTCTACAAGAACGCCAAGACCGGCGACATGGGCGGCATCTACTTCGACCTGGCAACCCAGCTGGCCAAAGACATGGGCGTGAAGCTCGAGTTCAAGGAAGTCACTTTCCAGAACGCCACCGTGGCCCTGCGCCGCAACGACTACGACGTGTTCGGCTCGGCGCTGACCTACACCATTCCGCGCGCGATGGCGGTGGACTATATCGGCCCGCTGTATGAAGTCGGCAGCCTGCTGATGGTGCACAAGGACAACGCCAGCAAGTTCAAGACACTGGCGGATTTCAATAAACCGACCGTCACCTTCTCGGTGGTGTCCGGCGGCAGCGAGGAGCCGCGTATCCCTATCCTGTTTCCCAACGCCAAACTCATCACCACCACCGGCCAGGCCGACCTGGGTGCCGAGCCGGTGCGCGCCAAGAAGGCCGATGTGTGGATGAGCAGCCAGGTGGCCGTGCAGCTGATGGCCAAACGCACCAACTGGGCGGCAGCGTTCGACCCGGCCAATGCGATCGACAAACGCCCCAGCAGCTGGGCGGTGCGTTACGGCGACCTGGAATGGAAAAACTTCCTGGACTTCTGGGCCGGCTTCGTACGTGTGAATGGCGAGACCGATCGCTTGATGAAACACCATGTCGAGGTCTTGAGCCAGACCACTTGATAAGAGGCCATGAACCTTTCTACTGCGCGGGCCGGCTGAACGCGGATGAGCACAGCTCCCAGCATCCGGGTCATCGACCTGCACAAGAAGTTCGCCGCGCTTGAGGTCCTCAAGGGCGTGAGTTTCGACGTGCAGCGCGGTACCGTGGTCAGCATGATCGGCGCCAGCGGCTCGGGCAAGAGCACGCTGCTGCGTTGCATCAACCACCTGGAAACGCCGACCAGCGGCGACGTGCTGATAGAAGGCGCGTCGCTTTGTTATCAGAGGGCGCCGTCCGACCGGCCGGGCGCGCAGGAGGGCAAGCCCGGCAAGCCGCGCTCGCTGGCCGAGATCAACCGCATCCGGCGCGACCTGGGCATGGTGTTCCAGCAGTTCAACCTGTGGCCGCACATGACGGTGCTGCAGAACGTCATAGAGGCGCCGCGCCACGTGCGCGGCATGGGACGCAAGGAGGCTTTGGAAACCGGCCGCGCCGCGTTGGAGCGCGTGCACATGCTTGAGAAGGCCGATGTGTACCCGGCGCGTTTGTCGGGCGGACAACAACAACGCGTGGCGATCGCCCGGGCGCTGGCGATGCAACCCAAGGTGATGTTGTTCGATGAGGCGACCTCGTCGCTGGACCCCGAGCTGACCGACGAAGTGCTGGCCGTCATGCGCGACCTGGCGCGCGACGGCACCACCATGATCGTGGTGACGCATGAGATGGCGTTCGCGCGCGAAGTGTCGGACCACGTCATGTTTTTACACAACGGATTGATAGAGGAGCAAGGCGCGCCCGCGCAGCTGTTCCAGAACCCGCAGTCGGAACGCCTCAAGCAATTCCTGAACAAGTCGCTGCGCCAGGGGCAGGAGTCACGAGCGTGAAAGGCGATTGCCTGGGCACGCGTGAGGCCTTGCACGAAGCGGCAGCTTCCCGGCGCTGCCTCCGGCCACTTGAGACCGTCTGAG
>JANYBQ010000588.1 GCA_025360705.1 Betaproteobacteria bacterium
CATCATCACTCGCGCGGCCGAGTTGTTCAAGGGTACTGTGCGCTTCGCGCCCGGCATCGCGTCGAAAATTGCTGACCTTGGACAGGGATATCCTTACTTTGTTCAACTCATCGGAAAGCAATGCGTGAACGAGATGAATACTAGAGGTCGTGGCACTATTGACGAGGATGTATTTCAAGCCGTTGTAGGCGCGCTGAAGTCTGGCAAAGCTTTCCCCTCGCTGGAAGTCGCCTACAAACGGGCAATCGGTGACTCACCTCACCGGCAAACTCTCCTGCATTTGCTCGCTGAGCAAGACACTGAACAATCTTTTACGGATGAGGTGGGCCGCGTCGTACTGAAGGACTCACGAACTGTGGCAGAAGACTTGGGCGTTGAGTTCGTTGACCAAGTGATGCCACGCCTAGTGGATGCAAAGTTCGGACCAATATTGGAACGCCTCAATCAAGGCGTCTATGAGTTTGTAAATCCAGTCCTAAGGCAGTACATCCGCCTTCCCAGCATGAGCTAGCTTCATCGGCCATCTTTTTTTGGAAACGCGCCCAATCAGGTCCTGTTACGGCCTAGTCTCATCGTGCGCCCACATTCCAACCAAATTTATTGGCCCGACTGATTTTATTCGCTACCACTCAAGCGCAGGATCACTCCACCGTCACCGACTTCGCCAAATTCCTCGGCTTGTCCACATCCGTCCCACGTGCACAGGCCGTGTGATACGCCAGCAACTGCAGCGGCACCACATGCAGCAGCGGCGACAGGGCGCCGTAGTGCTCGGGCATGCGGATCACGTTCACGCCTTCTTCGCTCGCGATATGCGAGTCGGCGTCGGCCAGAACGTACAACACACCGCCGCGTGCGCGCACTTCGTGCATATTGCTTTTGAGCTTTTCCAGCAGCGCGTCGTTGGGCGCCACGGTCACCACCGGCATGGCGCTGGTGACCAGCGCCAGCGGGCCGTGTTTTAGCTCGCCGGCGGGATACGCCTCGGCGTGGATGTAGCTGATTTCCTTGAGCTTGAGCGCGCCTTCCAACGCAATCGGGTAATGCAGGCCGCGCCCCAGGAACAAGGCGTTTTCCATCTTGGCGAAGTCTTCGGCCCAGGCGATGACTTGCGGCTCCAGCGCCAGCACCGATTGCAGTGCCGCCGGCAGATGGCGCATGGCTTTCAAATGTGCCTCTTCTTGTGTCGGAGAGAGTCGGCCCTTGGCCTGGGCCAGTGTCAACGTCAGTAAAAAGAGCCCTGCCAGTTGCGCCGTAAAAGCCTTGGTGGAGGCGACGCCAATCTCGATGCCGGCACGTGTGATGTAGGCCAGTTTGCATTCACGCACCATGGCACTGGTGGCCACGTTGCAGATGGTCAGCGTGTGTTGCATGCCCAGGCTCTGGGCGTGGCGCAATGCCGCCAATGTGTCTGCGGTTTCGCCGGACTGCGTGATGGTCACTACCAGCGTATGCGGGTTGGGAACCGAGTCGCGGTAGCGGTATTCGCTCGCCACTTCGACCTGCGTTGGAATGCCGGCAATACTTTCCAGCCAGTATTTGGCAGTGCAGCCGCTGTAATAACTGGTGCCGCAAGCCAGGATCAGCACCGAGTCGATCTGTTTGAACACGCCGGCCGCGGTGACGCTGCCGTCGAACAAATCGGGCACGATGCCTTCCACGCCTTCGAGCGTGTCGCCGATCGCGCGCGGCTGCTCGAAAATTTCCTTTTGCATGTAGTGCCGGTAAGGACCCAGTTCCGCCGCACCGCTGTGGGCCAGCACCGTCTTGACGGGACGCTGCGCTGGCGTAACCGGCTTGTGGTTCTTGTCGGCCAGCCAGTATTTGCCGAGTTGCAAGTCCACCACGTCGCCTTCGTCCAGGTAGACGATCTGGTCGGTCACGCCGGCCAGGGCCATGGCGTCGCTGGCCAGGAAATGTTCCTGGCCATCCTTGCCCACGCCCAGGATCAGCGGCGACCCGGCACGCGCACCTATCAGGCGCTGGGGTTCGTCTTTGCAGAACACCGCGATCGCATAGGCGCCATGCAGATGACCCACCGCCGCCTTCACCGCGTCGAACAGGTCGCCGTCGTACAGGCTGTCGATCAGGTGCGAAATCACCTCGGTGTCGGTCTGGCTCAGGAACTCATAACCCTTGGCCTTGAGCGTGGCGCGCAGTTCGTCGTGGTTCTCGATGATGCCGTTGTGTACCAGCGCAATCCGGCCGGGGCGTGCCATCGCATCGGCACCCGGGCCGTGGCTGAAATGCGGATGCGCGTTGTGCACCACCGGTGCGCCATGGGTGGCCCAGCGCGTGTGGGCAATACCGGTTGCGCCTTCCAGATGGGTTGCGGCCACCTGTTCGGCCAATTCAGCCACGCGTGAAGTACTGCGCGCGCGTTGCAGGCCATTGGTATGCACGGCGACGCCGCAGGAGTCGTAACCCCGATATTCCAGGCGTTGCAAACCCTGGACCAAAACGGGAACGATATTGCGGGTGGAAACGGCGCCAACAATGCCACACATAAACGAACTCCTGAAAATTGTGGGCTCATCGTAAGGGCAATAAGGAGATATTAATGTGTATAAATAGTCAATTTTTGGAACTAAATTCCACCTCACTTCATTAATATATTTATATTCCAATAATAATAATTTTATGGAACAAATCGGCATTGATGAAGTTGACATTCGCCTTCTGGATCAATTACAGCAAGACGCTTCGCTGAGCAATCTCGAGTTGGCTGAACGGGTTCACACCTCTCCACCAACCTGCTTGCGTCGCGTCAAGCGTCTACGCGATGGGGGCTTTATAGAGCGTCAGATAGCGGTGTTATCGGCCGACAAACTTGCGCCTGCGTTGGGGCACGGGCTGTGCGCCATCGTGGAAATAACGCTGGACCGCCAAGGCGCCGAGCTGCTCGAAGCCTTCGAACGCAGGGTGATGGCCGACGAAGCGGTGCAGCAGTGTTACCGCGTCTCCCCCGGCCCGGACTTCGTGCTGGTGGTGCATGTGCTGGACATGCCGGATTACGCGGCTCTCGTGCAACGCCTGTTTACCAGCGATGCCAACGTACGCAATGTGAAAGCTTTTTTTAGCGTCAAACGCAGCAAATTCGGTGCCAACCTGCCTATAAAGCGGCGCCGTCCACCAGCGGCAGCGTCAGACTGATCTCGCAGCCCCAATTCACATCACTGCGAACCTCGGTATCGACCTCACTACGCACGTTGCCTCGCGCGCGGATCGTGCCGCCATGACGCTCCACCACCCGGCGCGCCAGCGCCAGTCCGATACCCAAGCCTTCGAATTGCCGCGGGCTGTGCAAGCGCTGAAAGACCCTGAACAGGCGGTTCTGCTGGCGCGAATCGAAACCAACGCCGTTGTCGCGAATCCGCAATTCGCAGTGGCCATCGCGGCGGGTCCAGCCGATATCGATCGTGGCCGGATCACGTGGCCGCGTGAACTTCACCGCATTGACCAGCAGGTGCCGCATCGCCAGGCCCAGCAAAGCCATATCGCCGCGCACGATCGGCAAAGCCAGGGCAACGCGCCATTCAATCCGGCGCTGCGCCATGTCGGGCTCCAGCTGGTACCGCACATCGCTTATCAACCGCGCCAAGTCCACGTCACAAAGCTGCAACTCGGCGCGTCCGACCCGCGACAACTCCAGCAAACCGTCCATCAGGCGCGCCATCTGGGCCGCTGCTTCGTCCGCTGTGTCGAGATGGGACGCGATGGCGGCGTCCATACCGTCACCCAAGTCCTCGCGCACGACTGTCAGATAGGCGCTGACATGCCGCAACGAAGCGCGCAGATCATGTGAAACCGAATAGGTGAAATCTTCCAGCGCCTGCCCGGCCTGCACCAACTGTTGCCGCAGCCGTGCGATCTCCGCGCGCGCGTCTTCCAGTTCAGTGTTCATAAGGCAGCCTTTGCACAGGGCGGGGCAGGCTTCGCATGGGGGAGTGACCGGTTGATGCTCATGACAAACCGCTATTTAGCGGGCCGTTTC
Organism: Betaproteobacteria bacterium; assembly: GCA_025360705.1. Taxonomy (GTDB): domain Bacteria; phylum Pseudomonadota; class Gammaproteobacteria; order Burkholderiales; family Burkholderiaceae_C; genus CAISIP01. The sequence continues at coordinate 3,995 of JANYBQ010000588.1, forward strand.
CAGCCGGCAATAGTGGACTGCCGACCCCGCGCAACGCTCAGTGCGCCGGGTGGCGTGTCTTTGGTGATGGTAGAGCCGCCGCCCACGGTACCGCCGGCGCCTAAGGTTAGCGGGGCTATCAAAACGCAGTTGCTGCCCACGTGCACATCGGCTTCGATCACGGTGCGGTGTTTGTGGGCGCCATCGTAGTTGGCGGTAATGCTGCCGGCGCCGAAGTTGACGCGTTCGCCTACCGTGGCATCGCCCAGGTAAGCGAGATGGTTGGCCTTGGCGCCTTTGGCCAAGGTCGAGTTCTTGACCTCGACGAAGTTGCCGACATGCACCTGCGCACCCAATACAGCGCCCGGACGCAGACGCGCGAACGGCCCCACCATCGCGCCCTCGCCGACGGTGACGCCGGCCTTTTCGCCGTCGATGTGCGTGAAAGGATGAATCACCGCGCCGGCGGCAATCGTGGCGTTGGCGATCACGCAGTTGGCACCGATCGCCACATCGTCGCCCAGCGTCACCGCGCCCTCGAACACGCAGTTGACGTCGATCGCCACATCCTGCCCACACTGCAGGCTGCCGCGCACGTCGAAGCGCGCCGGGTCGACGATACGCACACCTTGCTCCATCAATTGCACCGCCAGCCGCTGCTGAAAGCCGCGTTCCAGCTCTGCCAGCTGCAACGGGCTGTTGACACCCGCCACTTGGACCGGGTCGGTAATCTTGTGGGCCAGCACCGCCACACCATCGGCCACCGCAAACTTCACGATGTCGGTCAGGTAATACTCTTTTTGCGCGTTGTGGTTGTCCAGGCGCGCCAGCCAGCCTTTGAGCAGGCGCGTCGGCAGCGCCATGATGCCGCTGTAGATTTCCCGGATCAGCAGTTGCTCGGTGCTGGCGTCTTTTTGCTCGACGATGCGTTGCACCGGGGCTTCGCTGCCTTGCCCCGCACGGACGATACGTCCGTAACCCGATGGGTCAGGCAGCGCCAGCGTCAGTAGCGCCAGCTTGCTGCCGGCGCACAAGGCGATCAAGCGGTGCAGTGTCTGTACACCCGTCAGCGGCACGTCGCCGCTTAGCACCACCACCATGCCGTCATCCGGCAAAACCGGTACGGCCTGCTGCACTGCGTGACCGGTACCCAGTTGCGGTTCCTGGCGCACGAACCGCAAAGCAAACCGGTTGCCCGCGACGCGGTCAGGCGCACAAGCCGCCTCTACCGCCTCGGCTCCATGGCCGGTGACAAGCACCGCGCTGCGCGCGCCCAAGGCGCTGGCGGTACCCAGAACATGGTGTATCAGCGGGCGGCCGGCCAAGGGATGTAATACTTTGGGCAACTTGCTTTTCATGCGGGTGCCTTTGCCCGCCGCCATGATGACCACGTCTACTGCCTCGTTGCCTGCTTGCATGTCTGATTCCCGTCTCTCGGTTGTCTGCTGGTCCCGAATTATCGGCCTGCTGTTGTGCCTGGGCTTGCTGCACGGCTGCAGCGCAATCAAGCTGGGCTACAACAATGCGCCCGATTTGATCTACTGGTGGCTCGATGGCTACGCCGACCTGACGGAAGTGCAGTCGCTCAAAGCACGCGACGATCTGGCCCGGCTGCAACAATGGCACCGCACGACCGAACTGCCGAAAATCGTCGAGCTGCTGCAAACAGCCCAGCATCTCGCGCCCGGCAACACTTCCGAGGAAAAGGTATGCGGCTTGTTCGCCGATGTCCGCATGCGCTTCGACGCGGCAATGACACAGGCAGAACCGGCAGCGGTTACGCTGGCGATGGGCTTGAGCACCGCGCAACTTAGTCGTATCGAAACCAAATTCCTTAAAACCAATGCTGAGTGGCGCGACGACTGGATGGCTGGCAGCCTTGCCAAACTTCAGGCAAAACGCCTGAAGACCGCGATCGAACGCAGCGAGGAGTTTTATGGCAGCCTGGAGGATCACCAGGTCTCGGTACTGCGCGATTTCATCGCCCGATCGGATTTCGATCCGCAGGTCAGTTATGCGGAAAGGCTGCGTCGCCAGCAAGATCTGGTGCGGACGCTGCGCCAGGTCAGCGCGCTTTCCGGCGATGTCCGCCCTGGTGTGCCTCAGGCCACGGCGGCGTTGCGCGCTTACCTGAATCGTTCCGTCAACTCCCCCAATCCCGCCTACCGTACGTATCTGGAAAAAGAGATCGCGGACAACTGCAAGGCCTTGGCCTTGTTGCACAACAGCACCACTCCCGCGCAACGGGAACGCGCCGTGCGCCGCCTGGCGGCCTATGAACGCGACGCGCGCGAGCTCTCGGCGCAGCGATAAGCCAGCCCGACCCGATTGAATCCGATACCCCGGACACTTCAGAAAAAACCCGTACATGCCGAATCAACTGCGCGATTTCGTCGCTAACGACGAATACGATCTTGCCGTACGCGAGCTGGCCGCGCGTGGCGACGTGCGGCGTTACCGCAAAGGGACCATCCTGATTCATGAAGGCGATACCGGCGAGACCATGTTTATCGTGCTGAGTGGGCGGGTCAAGGTGTTTTGTACCGATCCGCAAGACAAGGAAATCACGTTTGGCGTCTTCGGCGCGGGCGAATATTTTGGGGAGATGGCGCTTGATGGCGGCACCCGTTCCGCCAGTGTCATCACCCAGTTCCCAAGCACCTGCGCGGTGGTTACGCGATCCGCCCTGCTGGCTTTCATTGCGCAGCGTCCAGAGTTCGCGCTGCAGCTTCTGTCCAAGGTTATTCGCAGGCTGCGGCTGGCCACGCGGGACGCCCGCAATCTGGCGTTTATCGATGTGTACGGACGTCTGACCGTTTGTTTGCAGGAGTTGGCCACACCGCAAGCGGACGGCAGCGAACGTATCGACGAGCGCATCACGCACCAGGAAATAGCCAGCCGGCTAGGGTGTAGCCGCGAAATGGTGAGCCGCATCCTGAAAGACCTCGCAAGTGGCGGCTACATCCGCTTGAGCGACCGGCGCATCGTGCTGGTCAACAAGTTGCCCCAGCGCTGGTAGCTGGCAGCAGCTATCCCACTGCATTTGGTGCATACGTCACAAAACCGGCGCGTCAGTTTCACCGCATCGAATCCCGCCTTGTTCATACGCTTGTCTTGTCGCACTGAAATTGATCCGCTATCGCGGGCCCGGTGCGCACGAGGAGCAGTTGCCATGGTCGAGCTTATGAATGCCGCTACCCAGCCGGACCCAAAACCCACCAACACGGGTCGCACGCAGCCGCGCCAACCGGAATTTCCAGAACTGGATTTATTGCGTCTGACACTCAACCAGGTGGACTACGGTTTGGTGGTGCTGAACGTGGAGTCCCGTGCGGTCCAGTACGCGAATGCGTCGGGACACGATGCGCTCCACGGCGTCATGGACAACCTGGGGAACAAACGTTATGACGCTGGCCTGCATTTGGTGCAAGGCTGTGTCGCCGCACGCAGGCCCGCCGATGCCGACGCGTTTCGCCATACGCTGGAGCGCACCCGCGTCGGGGTGCGCGGCTTGCTGAGTCTGGGCGGTGGCAACCAAACCCGTGCCGTCGCGGTGTTACCGCTTGCCACGCCTGTCGGTGATCCGGCCCGCAGTGTCGTCAGCTATGGAGCGCCGACTGTAGTGCCTGCTTGCCATGCCCTGCTGGTGTTTGCCAAACAGCAGTTATGCGACAGCTCGACGATGGCGTTGTTTGCGCGCGATCGGGGCCTCACCAGTGCGGAAGGACAGGTGCTGGCCCAAGTCTGCCGGGGCCTGCGCCCGTCCGAAATCGCCGACCATCACGGCGTGCAAATTTCCACTGTGCGTACCCAGCTGCGCAATATCCGGTTAAAAACTTGCTGCGAAACGATTGGCGAGGTGATCCAGAAGGTATCGGTACTGCCGCCGATGGCGCGCCACCTCTCGGCGCATATGGCGGGTCTGGCCTGGCGCCAGCAGACTGCTTGAGGCGGGCGGCCCGGGCGATGGGGGTTGGGTCTAATCCTGCAGAGCGGCCCATATCTCCTGGTCGCGCTGCGCGGTCCAGATACGCGGGTTCTTGATGCCCCGGGCTTCATCGAAGGCCCGGCACCATGGCCTCGGCTTTCAGCGCGCGCAGCGCCTCCAGCGTAGCGGGCCACTCCTGCAAGTGCGCGTCGCCGGTATAGACCCCCGCGTTGTACTCCACCAGGTCGCCGCTGAACAGAACCTTCTCCTGCTCCACCCACGCGATCTTGTCGCCCCGCGTGGGGCCGTCTGCTCACCGGCGCAATGTAAGTCACGCTTCAAGCTTATTCGGACGTTGCGCCTTAGGCTTTGCACCCCAAATCCCGCGCGGGCGCAACACCAGCATCAACGCGATCAGGCAACCAATCAGCGCCACCTGTAGCGCGGCAGCGCGGGCCTGTTCGGCCTGCGGAATCCAGCCACGCATCAGGCCACCGGCGGCGGTCCAGAAGCCCCATACCACATAGGTACCCAGAATGGCGCCGCGGTTATTGCCGGAGCCGCCGACGATCAGCATGGCCCAGAGCTGAAAAGTCAGGATCGGCAGAAAGTCATCGGGTGCAATGAACCCGACAAAGTGCGCGTACACCGCGCCACCTAGGCCCATGAGCATGCTGCCGATAACAAAGCTCTGCAGCCGAAAAACAAATGAAGCTTTGCCCAGCGCGCTGGCGGCATCTTCATCCTCGCGAATGGCACGCAGCACACGGCCCCAGGGGCTGTTAACCAGTTTCTCGATGCCCAGATAGGCCAAGATCAGCAGCCCCAGTGCCAGGCCCAGATAGGCCAGCGTCCAGGGCAGGCCAGTGCCCAGCCAGGCTTGCAGCGGCCTGGGTATGAACTGCACGCCAAAGGGGCCGCCGGTGAGCGCCTTGGCATTGTTGGCAACAAGTTGAATCGTGACTGCAATGCCGAAGGTGGTGATGGCCAGATAGTCCTGGCGCAGCCGCAATGCAACGGCACCCACCAGCGCACCGACCAGACCGGTCACGGCCATCGCCGCCAGCATGCCCACCGCCACTGGCAGACCAAAACCGGCGAGTTGCCCGGCCTGCGTCGGTGTAGTCAGCAGAGCCGAGGTATAGGCACCCATAGCCACAAAACCGGCTACGCCCACATTGAACAACCCGGTATAACCCCACTGCAGATTCAGCCCTAGCGCAATGATGGCGTAGGCGGTGGCAAACACCAGAAAGAAGCTGGCGTAGGACAGCAGGCCGATCAGATCGGGCATCAGTGCGTCTCCCCGAACAGGCCTCGGGGCCGTACCATCAAAATGGCAATCAAGACCACAAAGGCGGCAGCCGATCGGTACTCGGCACCCACCAGGGTGACCGAGGCGCTCTCGGCCAGACCGACAATAAAGCCACCCAGCACCGCGCCCCAGATCGAGCCCACCCCCCCCAGAATGACGGCGGCAAACAGCGGCAGCAACAAGTCCACGCCCATGGTGGGGCGCATCTGCACCGTGAGCCCGGCAAACACACCGGCCACGGCGGCCAGCACCCCACCGATGAGCCAGGTGGCGCGCAGCACGCGCTCCGGGTCAATACCGGTGACCCGCGCCAGGCCCGGATTGAGCGCGGTGGCGCGCATCGATCGGCCGAGCGTGCTGTGGCGCAGAAACAGATGCAGGCCGGTCACGGTGACCAGGGTCAGCGCCAGCACAAACATCTGGTCGGGCGTGACGCGCAGGCCGCCCCAGACACCGCGCGGCAAAAATGCGATGGCTATTTGCAGGTTCTCGGAGTAATAACGCGGTATGCCGCCCTGCCAGAACAGCAGCAGGTTGCGCAGCGCCAGGGCCGCACCAAAGCTGGCGATGACCAGCGTGATGGAGCCCTGCTTGCGCAGACGCTTGAACAAAATGGTGTCGAGGCCCAACGCCAGAATGGCGGTCAGCGCACCGGCCAGCAGCAGGCCAAGCAGCAAACCCCAGCCAAATGAGAAGGGTGCGATCGGCGTGGCAAAAGCTTGGCTGGTGCTGTTCAGGGCGGTGGATGCCACCAGTGCCATATAGGCGCCCCAGCCCAGCAATTCCCCGTGGCTGAAGTTGGAAAAGCGCACGATGGACAGCGTCATACTCAGGCCAAGGGCACCCAGCGCCACCACCGAACCGATGATCAGACCGTCGGCCAGAATTTGAAGCATTACGCGCCCTCCTTCACGGCTTGCTTGCCCGTGTGGCGGCCCAGGTACAGCTCGGCAATGCGCTCGTCGTTGAGCAGGTCGGTGCTGCGGCCCACAATGCGCTCCTTGCCTTCCACCAGCACCGCGGCGCGGTCGGCCAGGGCCAGAGCGGCCTTGACGTTTTGCTCCACCAGCAGCACGGTGAGGCCGGCGTCCCGCACTTCGCGCAGCTTGTTGAATACATGGCTCACCAGCAGCGGGCTCAGGCCTGCCGAGGGCTCATCCAGAATCAGGAGGCTGGGCTTGGCAATCAGGGCGCGCGCCACCGCCAGCATTTGACGCTGGCCCCCGCTGAGCTGCCCCGCCGGCAAGGCGCGCTGACGCAGCAGGTCCGGAAACATGGCGTAGACCGGGTCAAGCTGGTCCCGGCGTTTGGCCTTGACAATGGCCGCTGCCAACTCGAGGTTCTCGGCCACGCTGAGGTTGATGAAGACGTTCTCGGTTTGCGGCACAAAGGCCAGGCCTTCAAACACCATGCGGTGCGCCGGTGTGCGGGTGATGTCGCGCCCATCGAGCAGCACGCGGCCCTTGCTGATGGGCACCAGTCCGGCCACCGCCTTTACCAGCGACGACTTGCCAGCGCCATTGGGGCCCAGGATGGCGAAAATCTCGCCGCGCCTCAGTGCAAGGCAGGCACCGCGAACAATCGGCAAACCCGGCTCGTAGCCTGCTTCCAGCGACTCAATGACCAGAGCGGCCGTGTCGCTCACGCCGGGCTGCCCAGGTAGGCGTCCACCACACGCGGGTCATTCAGCACGGAGTCCGCAGGGCCCGACATCAGCAACCGCCCTTGCGCCATCACCATCACCGGATTGCACAAGGACGCCACCAAGTCCATATTGTGCTCAATGATGAGGAAGGTGGTGCCCTGTGCGTTGAGCGCCCGCACCTTGTCCACGATCTGGTCCAGCAACGCCGGGTTGACGCCTGCCCCTGGCTCATCGAGCAGCACGATTTTTGGCTGGGCCACCATGACGCGCGCCAGTTCCAGCAACTTGCGCTGGCCGCCGGAGAGAATGCGCGCGGGTTCATGCTCCAGGCTGGACAGGCCCACAAAGTTGAGCCAGTAGCGGGCGGACTCTTGCGTCTTGCGTTCCTGTTGCGCCACCTGGCGCGGCTGCAGCCAGTTGGCCCAGAAGCGCTCACCGGCCTGCCCACGCGGTGCCACCATCACGTTTTCCAGCACCGTCATTTCTGGAAAGGGCCGGGGTATCTGAAAGGTGCGTGCCAGGCCTGCGGCAAAGACGGCACTCGACGAGCGCCCCGAGATGGAAACCCGGTCAAGCAGCACGCGGCCCGATGCGGGTTTCATGAACCCGGTCAGACAGTTGAACAACGTGGTCTTGCCGGCACCATTGGGGCCGATCAAGCCACCGATGGCACGCGCCTGGAGCGCAAAAGAAACCTGGTCCACCGCCTGATGGCCACCAAAATTTTTGGACAAGGATTCAACCACCAGCAGACCGGCTTGGGTGTGCATGCGCAGTGCCTTCTTGTTCTTTTCGTCGCTGGTCAAATGGGGGTCGGGGCGGCATCGCCTGCGCCGGCCGCATCCACGATGGCTTCCGCCTCAATTTCCACCAGATAACCGTCGCCGATCAGTGCCGATACTTCGACCAGCGTATTGGCCGGGCGGATATCGCCAAAGTACGTGCCATGCACGCGGCTGACCTGTTCGCAGTGGGCGGCATCCTTCAGGTAAATGCGCGTGCGCACCACGTCTTGCAACTTTCCGCCCAGCGCCTTGATGCTGGCGCTTATCTTGTCGAGTATGTAGGTCGCCTGCACGGATGCGTCGCCGCGCCCAACCAGGTGGCCATTGCCGTGCGTGGCAGTAGTGCCGGAGACCAGAATGCGCTCGCCAATGCGCACCGCGCGGGAGTAACCGGCAATCGGTTCCCAGACGCTGCCGCTGTTGATGGTCCAACGGTTGGCGTAGCCGGTCACCGGTTGGCGCCGCCACAACGGCGCGACGGCTTCGAGGTGGTGGCTCAGGTCACCCGAGGCCGTCAGAAAAGGCGGGTGGCGGTATTCGTCACCACAGTCACCGGGCAGGCGTTGGGTAGCGGCAAAGGCTCTATTGATAGCGGCGTGGTCCTGCGCGTCCAGGGCAAAGTCAAACAGCTTGAGGTTGTCGGCCCGGTGCTCGGATTCGCCCAGGCGTGCACCGACAATCACGGCGGCCACGGCGGGCTGTTCCAGCACCCAGCGGGTGGCCACGTTGGACAGCGACACCGCGTGCTTGTGCGCTACTTTATGCGCCGCCTTCAACACGGTTTGGAGCGCCTCCCAACCGCCAACGGCGTGGATAAAGCGCTGGTACTTCATCTTGCTCCAGTCAGGCACCTCAGCCGGTGCATTGGCACCCAACCAGCGCTCGCTCAGGAAACCACCGCCCAGCACGCCATAAGTCAGGAGCTTGACGCCACGCTCAAGGCACAGTGCCGACATGGCTTCCGTGCCACGGCGGTCCAGCAACGACATGCAGACTTGGTTGCTGGCAATGGGGATGCCTTCATTGAGCAACACACGCAGGTGCGCGGTATCAAAATTGGCCAGGCCGATATGGGCGATCAGACCCTCTTGGCGCAGCTTGGCCAGTTCCAGCATGGCGTCGATATAACCGGGGTGATCGAAAGTCCACCAGTGGAACTGCAACAGGTCGATGCAATCGGTCTGAAGGCGGTCCAGCGAACGCCGCACGCCTTCGCGCACCACGGCGGCGCTCATGGTGCCCGGCGGCGGGCACCACTTGGTAAAAGCGCGCACCGCCGGTTGCGCCCCGGAGGCTAGCAGCGTTCCGGCGATCACCTCGGCCGAGCCGTAATGGTCGGCCATGTCAAAGGTATCAAAACCCTGGGCGGCATAGGCCGCCAGGTCCGCCGCGCCCTTGGCTGGATCCAGCGGAGTTCCGCCGCGCTCCATGTCGGCCACCTGCCACAGGCCGGTCACGATGCGCGAAATCTCCAGACCGGGCGCCAACATGGTGCGCGCCGGGCGCAGCGCGGCTTGACTTGTGGCTGGATTCGGAGTGTTTGCCCTGGACTCGGCGAGGGCTTCACTCATTTGGTCATTTTTGCCTGAATGGCCTGCACGTCTTCGGTGGACATTTGGCCCACGGTAGCGACTTCGCCGTTGGTGAATTTCCAGGTGCGGAAGGGGCCTGCAATGTCGCCGTTTTTGTCAAATTGCACCGGGCCGATCACGCCCATGTAGCGGATTGCCTTCTTCTGCTTGATCAATTCGATGGCGCGGGCGAAGCCTACCGGGCCGGCATGGATCACTTCCCCGCCGGGGGCCGTGACTTTACGAATTCCGTCGCGAATGGCAGGGGCGTCAAACTTGCCGGCCTGCGCAATCGCCAACCCCAAAATCACGGCAGCATCAAAGCTTTGCACCGCGGCGGGTGCCTCGGCATCAAAACCGCCGCTCATGGCCGGATAGGCTTTGTTGAAATACTCCGTGGATTCGGTCTTGGTGGTGCCAGACGAAGTGCCATAGGCGTTGTTGAGGTACTGAGCACCCACACCCTTGATGAAGTCGGATGAGTTCATGCCGTCGTTGAACAGAAAACGCTGCGGGCCGCCTTGCTGGATCCAGCTGCGAATGATGGTAGTGCCGTCGCCGGGGTAACCGATAAAGTACAGCGCGGCCGGGTCGGCCTTGAGCGCCTTGGTCACTTCGGCGTTGTAAGAAGACTGCTCGGGGTTGTAGGGCGTCACATCAATAATTTTGCCGCCCAGTGCCTCGTAGGCGCGGCGGAATTCGGCCAGCATGTTGACGCCAAAATCGTTGTTGACGTGGATCACGGTGAGCGACTTCATGCCCTGGTCCAGCGCGTATTTGGCAGCCGCCGTGCCTTGCAGCGCGTCACTGGTAATGGTGCGAAAGAACCAGCCATTGGTCTTGCCTTCCATCGCCAGCTTGGTCAGCGACGGCGAAGAAGAAGCAGGCGAAATTTGCACCACGCCCGCGGGCGCCGTCACCGAAGTCACCATGGGGATGGTCACCGAGCTGATGATGCCGCCGATGATGGCAGGCACCTTCTTCAGATCCACCAGCTGGCGCGCCTGGTCCACGGCAACCGAGCCCTGGCTTTGCGCGTCGCGCAGATCGAAGGCCAGCTTGCAGCCCGCGATGCCTTGCGCACCAGCGGCCTTGTTCAGGTCATTGAAGGCCAGCTCCACCGATTTGCTGGCCGCCTGGCCATAACGGCCAGCGGCTCCGGTGAGCGACACCACCATGCCCACGGTATGGGTGCAAGACGGTGTTTGTGCAAAAGCGTGGGGGGCGCCCAGGGAGGCCAGCACGGCCAGGGCGGTAGATGAGAGCAAAAGACGCATGGTGAGGATCTCCAGGGTGGGTTGAAATCAGGTCTTGTTCAGGTCGTACTTCATGATGCGGCCGTGTGGCCCCGTCTTGTCGCGTTCCAGGCTGTAGGGGTCACCGGCAGGTCCGGGGCATGCGACAAGAAGGGGTTCGAGCAAGCCGTGGTCAGCCGCATCCAGCTGGAACATGAACACTTCCAGGGTGCTGGCAAGTCGGTCGGCATAACGTGCGCCCACAATGGCCGCGGCTACACCGGGCTGATCCAGCACCCAGCGCACGGCCACGCTGGACAGGCTGACGCCATGCCGGTCGGCAATCGTCTTCAAGGCGCGCAGCAAGGTCTGGAATGTCGACCAGCCACCGAACTCGTCAATGATGAGTTTGTATTTCACCAGCGAGCGGTTGGCAATTGGAGACGCAGGCTCTTCCCGGCCCAGCCAATGCTCGGTCAGAAAACCACCGGCCAGCGTGCCGTAGCACAGCAGGTGCATGCCTTCTTTGGCACCCCAGGCCGCCAGGCCGGTGCCGGGGCGGCGGTCCAGCAGGGAGTATTGGGTTTGCATGCTGACCAGATGCACACCGGCAGCCTTCAGTTCCTGGGCATGCGCGGCGTCAAAGTTGGTGCCGCCAATGTTTGCGATCAGGCCTTCTTTTTGCAGCGCTCGCAGGGCCAGCGCAGTCTCCAAATAACGCGGCACGCCGTAGTCCCACCAATGGAACTGCACAAGGTCCAGCCGCTCGGTGTGCAAGCGCCGCAGCGAGCGTGTAACGATGCGGCGTACATAGGCAGCGTCCACCGTGGACAGGTCGCCATGGTCGGGCACAAACTTGGTGTGCACCTGCATGCCGGGCAAACCCGCCGCTTTGCGAGCGGCGTTGAAGGCACCGTACATGTCTTCCACGCCGGTATAGATATCGGCACCATCCACGGTATTGAGGCCCGCCTCCAAAAAAGTGCCCAGGTCGGCGATAGCCCGCTCGTGCTCCACCGGGCCATGGTCACCGGCGAGTTGCCAGCCGCCGCGGATGATGCGGGGAACGCGGTAACCCGGCGCGATGGCAATGGTTTCCACTTGAGACAAAGCCATGTTCATGCCGCAGGTTCCATTGGCACGGCGGTGGTGTCGCTGTGTTTGAAGCTGCGCTTACCCAGGCGCGTGATGCGAAAGCGGGTAGGGCAGTGGGGGTCAGGGCAGGCTACCTCGGCGTCGGTACTCATCCAGTCCGTGGGCTGCGTTACGCGCTGCTTGGCGGGCAGGAGCGGCAGCAGGGCTGCCAGCGAATACAGGGAGAAGCCCTGGCCCGGCGGGAAGTGCAGCACTTCACCGTGCACCTCGAAGTAGTCGCCCACCTTGGCATGGCACTGGATCTTGCGGTCGTCATGCACCACCACGTCGACCCGCAGGTCATACAGTTCAAATTCGTCCGCGGGCATGGCTATTTCGGCTTCTTGGGTAGGGGGAAGGCTGTTTGATTTACTATTAAACCCAGTTTGGTACATTTATATACCAATATTGCAGTGATTATTTGGCACCCAGCGCGTGTTGTCAAGAATATTCTTCAAGCCGGTTTGGTCGTGGGCTTATTCTTAATCGCAGCGGTGGCGCTTGCCTGCAGAATGGCTCTGCGACGCAGCGGTTTGCCCGCCGCCTGCTCCCAGGCAGACTCCAGCAGTCCGATGCGCGTCGCGGTGGCCGCGTCAATCTGCGCCGGGTCGCCACTCTCGATCGCCAGCAGGCTGTCGCTCAGGGTTTTGGTGGACATGGCAATGTCGGGCAGTTGGCGTACAGCCAGGGTGCGCACCAGCTCCATGCGGCGCAGCATGACTTCCATCATCTGCACAACCATGCTGTTTTGCGTAGCCCGCGCCACGGCGATATTGAAGCGCGTGCTGGCCATCGTCATGCGCTGTGCACCTTGTTCCGTAATCTTTTTTTTCTTGAACTTGGCGCTGATTTCTTCGCTGAGTTGGACCGCATCGCGCATGCGCTCGAAATCGGCGGGTGTTGCATACATCGCAGCCAGACGTGCCACATGGGGCTCGAACACACGGCGTGCCTCCATCACGCTGTCGACTTCTTCCAGCGGCTGGTCGGGCAGGGGATAGCCGCACAGCTTCGGCGGAATGGTTTCGCTGGTCACGAAGATGCCGCCGGACGAGCCGGGCAAGACCTGCACGATGGCGGCCTGCACCAGCAGCTTGATGGCTTCGCGCAGCGTGGGCCGACTCACGCCCAACTGGGCCGAGAGGCTTTGCTCGGAGGGTAGGCGTTCGCCCACCTTGACATCCCCTGCCCGTATTGCCTCGGTAATCCGGTAGGCCACCACTTCACAGGGGCGCACCAGTTGCACAGGCTGAAACATGAAACGGGTCGGTTTGATGCGGGCCACAGATTCTCCTCAAGCCGCAAATCGTAGCGCATCAAGGCAGTTTGGGGCACCGTGACTCCGTGTTTGTGACATCAGGCCAGACACATAGGCCAGCGCGTGGCTGGCAATGATCTCGCTTGCCTCCGCGGCCGCAAAGGCGCTGGCACCCAATACACACGGGGTAGTAACTGGTCGGCAACAGTGAATTGCGATCCCGCAGGCGTCGGCTAAAGTGGCAGCATGTTCGATTCGCTTTTTCGCCGCTTCGAGTCGCGTATCCAGGCCACGGCGCTGCCGCCCGAGGGCGCGCCGCCGCCCGGCTTGCTGGCTTTCTACTGGCACTTCATTCGCCAAACGCGTGAACTCTTTCTGGCGATGCTGCTGAGCTGCCTGCTGGTGGCCCTGAGCGACACCGTTACGCCGGTCCTGATCGGCAAGCTGGTGACCCTGATGACGGCGGGCGACCGCCCGAGAGCGTTGCGCAACGCATGGCCGATGTTGCTGGCCATGCTGGGTTTCATGCTGGTCGTGCGCCCGCTGGTGTTGCTGTTCGACAGCCTGCTGCGCTTCAACGCCGTGATGCCCGGCCTGACCAGCCTGGTGCGCTGGCAAAACCACTGGCATGTGGTGCGCCAGAGCTGGCCGTTTTTTCAGGACGACTTTGCCGGCCGCATTGCGAACCGCGTGATGCAGACCGGCAATGCCCTGCGCGAAAGCGCGGTGTCCGGTGTACGCGCGGTCTGGTACATCCTGATCTACGGCCTGACAACCATCGTCTTGTTGTGCCTGGCCGACTGGCGACTGGCGATTCCGACCGTATGCTGGTTCGCCGGCTACCTCGCGTTTCTGCGCTACTTTGTGCCGCGTATGCGCGACCTTTCCAAGGCCAGCTCCCAGGTGCGCTCCAAGATCATGGCCAGGGTAGTGGACAGCTACAGCAATATCCTGACCGTGAAGCTGTTCGCACGCCCCAGCGACGAAGACATTTATGTGCGCAAGGTGATCGACGCGCACAAGGGTGCCATGGGACGCCACATGCGGATGGTGACGCAGTTCATCTGGATCCTGTGGATGCTCAACGCGCTGTTGCTGGTGGCAACCGCGGCCGTTGGCCTGAGCCTGTGGCAGGCGTCGAGGCTGGAGGTCGGCGTGTTCGCGATGGCGCTGCCACTGGCCTGGCAAATCACCAGCGCCGCCGGCTGGGTGTCGTGGGAAGTGGCCGGCATCTTCGAGAACGTCGGCGTGGTCCAGGAGGGCATGGAGACCATCGCCGTGCCGCATCGCATGGTGGATGCCGGCGACGCCAGACCGCTGCACGTGACGCGCGGCGAAATTCGCCTGGAACATCTGGGTTTTGCCTATGACGCCAAACGCCCGGTGCTGCGGGACATCGACCTGACGATTCGCCCGGGCGAGCGGATTGGCCTGGTCGGGCGCTCGGGCGCGGGGAAATCGACGCTGGTCAACCTGTTGTTGCGCTTTTTCGATCCCCTGAGCGGGCGCATCCTGATCGACGGCCAGGACCTCGCGTATGCCACGCAGGACAGCGTGCGCTCGCAGATCGGCATGGTGACGCAGGACACCTCGCTGCTGCACCGCTCCATCACGGCCAACATCCGTTACGGCAAGCCGCAGGCCAGCATGGAAGATGTCATCCACGCCGCGCGCAAGGCACAGGCCCACGACTTCATCCTCGGGCTGCGCGACTGGAAAGGGCGCGAAGGTTTTGAGGCGCACGTCGGCGAGCGCGGCGTCAAGTTGTCGGGCGGGCAGCGCCAGCGCATCGCGATTGCGCGCGTGGTGCTCAAGGATGCGCCGATCCTGATATTGGACGAGGCCACGTCGGCGCTGGACAGCGAGGTGGAACAGGCGATTCAGGAGCAGCTACTCGGACTGATGGACGGCAAGACCGTGATCGCCATCGCGCACCGCCTGTCCACCATCGCGCGGCTGGACCGGCTCATCGTGCTCGACGAGGGACAGATCGTGGAGGCCGGCTCGCATGACGAGTTGCTGGCATTGCACGGGCACTACTACGACCTGTGGATGCACCAGTCGGGCGGATTCCTGCCGGCTCAATTGCCGGACACGGGCCTTGCAGTTCCGCGCTCCCCGGCCGAACTCGCCCGATAAGCGGAGCGCCTAGGTAGTTTCCCGCAGACTTGCAAATTGATCGAACTTTCGGAATTCGGATCAGTCATATATGGGTCATTGAATTGCATTCCTTGTCGGTCGCGCGCCCGCAGGGGTGGCGATCCGGTTTTTCCCTTGGTCCGAGTCTCAGTCTTAGCAGGAGCAGATATGAATCGTTATGCGATGGGTCGAAACGCCCTCTTCCTGGCAACGGCCTTCCTGCTTGCGTCATGCGCCATGACACAGCCCACCAGCACCGTATCGCTTGGCGGCAAGATGACCGGCGCAAACGAAGTGCCGGCGGTCGTGACGGACGGTACCGGGACTGCCGAGGTGACCCTCAACAAGGACACCAATCTGCTCAAGTGGAAGATCACCTACTCGGGCCTGACCGGTCCGGCGCGCGCGGCGCATTTTCACGGCCCGGCCGAAACCGGCACGAATGCCGCGGTAATTCTGGGCTTCAAGGGAAGCGTAGAAAGTCCGATCGAGGGCGAGGCTACCGTGACGCCCGCACAGGCCGCCGATATACTGGCCGGCAAATGGTATGCCAACGTGCACACCGCCAAGAACACGGGCGGCGAGATCCGCGCGCAGGTCGTGCCTGCGATGTAGGGCGAAGACGACCGGATCTATACCCTCCTTGATGTCAACCCAATAACCGATCGAGTGAAACCATGAAAAAACTTCCCTGGACCCCCTTCATCGCGCTGGCGCTTGCCGCCGGCTTTGTGGCCGACGCGACAGCCCAGGCCAACCCGAACCTGTTGATCTCTCAGCGCAAAGGCGCCATGGCCCTGCAGGGCAAATACTTCGGCCCGATTCTGGCCATGGTGCAGGGCCGCTTGCCGTACGACGCGACGACCGTGCAGCGCAACGCCGACTACCTGGCGGTGGTTTCGCAGATGCCGTGGGACGATTTCCAATCGACGACCGCCAGCGCCACCAACACCAAGGCGAAGGAGGACATCTACAAGGACCCGGCCAAGTTCAAGACCGCGGCCGAGAACATGCAGGGCGAAGTGAAGAAACTGGTGGCGGCGGCCAAGTCAGGAGACCAGTCGGCGGTTACCGTGGCGACCAAGAGCCTGGGCGGCGCCTGCAATGCATGCCACGAGAATTTCTCCACGATGGAGTGGCGCTTCAAGGTTCAATAAGCACCCGAGGTAAAGCAGCGTGCCGCGGCAGGGTTGAGCCGGGCCTGGGTTTCAATGTTCGAATCTTCCAATGGCGTGTCGCGCCTGCTGCGCCGCCTGTGCCGGTGCGCGATCGCCTGCATCTTGACCCTGGGATTCGCACAATCATTCGCGCAGGGCAATGCGAAGAAGGGCGAGTACGTCGCCAAGGCGGCTGGGTGTGTCGCCTGCCATACAGACACCAAACCGGGCTCCATCCCGTTTGCCGGCGGCCGGACCTTGGACACACCGTTTGGCACCTTCTACGGACCCAACATCACGCCCGACCGCGAAACCGGATTGGGGTCGTGGTCCGAAGCTGACTTCCGCCGCGCCATTCACCTCGGCGAACGGAGCGACGGGTCCAACTATTTCCCCGCCTTTCCCTACCCATCGTTCACCGGCATGGCGGATGCCGACGTGCGCGATCTGTGGGCCTATCTGCGCAGCCTGCCGGCGACGAAGCAGGCCAGCCGGCCCCATGACCTGCGTTTTCCGTTCGGCTGGCGGTTCCTCGTGACGTTCTGGAAGTGGCTGTTTTTCGCGCCCGGCCCACCGCTGGCAACTGCACCCACGGGTGTCACCGTGAGCCGGGGTTCATACTTGGTTCGCACCTTGGGCCATTGCGGCGAGTGCCACACCCCGCGCAATTTCCTCGGCGCGCCATTAAGCGACCGCATGCTCGCCGGAGCAAAGCTCGCCGAAGGGCGCACGCCGAACCTGACACCGACCCGGCTGAAGAAGTGGACCAATGGCGATCTGACAAAGTTTCTGAAAACCGGCCTGACCCCCGACGGCGACGTGGCCGCGGAAACCATGAGCGAGGTCGTGCTGAACACCACCAACCAGGTGACGCCCGACGATCTTGCGGCCTTGATCCTTTATCTGCGGTCCCTGACGCCGCTGCCCGAACAAAGGTAGGCAGGCCAGCCCGGTATTCGGCCGGTTGCGCCCGAGGCTGCTACGACCTGGCGAAGATCTTGGCTTCGTCGAACAACTTGTCAACGTCTCCCAGGGAGGCGATCACGTCATCGAGCGACCCGCCCAGTCGCTCGGCCAGATCCGCCGGAAGTTCTTCCACCAGGGGATTGCCGGCGAAACCAAACTTGCGCGCCTTGCTGATCTGGTTGGCGGCGAACACGCACGCGATCATGTCGCTGTCCTTGCGCTGGTCGCCGAACTGGTGCCGGATGGTCTCCACCAGCGGCGCCGCGAAGCGCCATTTCTCCACCAGCATCGCGCCCACCATCGCGTGGTCCACGCCGACAACTTCGCGCAGGGCCAGATGCAGCGAGCTTCCATCGGCCTGGCTGAGCTCCAGGGCCTTGCGAAACTCGGCCGGCATGAACTGGGCAAACACCACCTTGCCGAAGTCATGCAACAGGCCCGCGATAAAGCAGTCGGTCGGGTCCGCGTCATCCACCCGCAGCGCCAGTTGTTTGGCGATGCTCGCGGTTGCCAGCGAATGCAGCAGATACTGCTGGGCGTCGAACCCGGCCGCATTGTCCTTGGGCAACATGCCGATAGCGGCCACACTCAACGCCAGGTTCTTGACGCTGTTAAAACCCATATAGACCACCGCGTGGCCGATCGAGGTGACCTGTTTGGACAGGCTGTAATACGGCGAGTTGACGACCCGAAGAATTTTGACCGTCACCACCGGGTCCTTGTCGATGACCTGCACAAGGTCCTTCGGCGAGCAGTTGACGTCGCGCGTCAACTCCAGAATTTTTTGCACGCTTTTGGGAAACGCGGGCATGCGGTCCACCGCGGCGACGAGCTTTTGGGACAGTTCGGGTGTCATGGAGTTGGTGCTTCACTTTGCCCCCATTTTGCCGTGGACACCATGGGCGTTTGAGGAGGGAATAATTATTCAACTCTGTACGTTGCGCCAAGCGGCCTTAGAACGACGGCGCCGTCAGGCCAAGCGTTGCAATGCAGCCTCGATCTCGGCCCGCACCTCTTCTTCCGAATTGAGTGGCTGGTTCAGATCGGCAAGCGGCGTTACGGCGTGGGTTGCCGGGTCCCAATCCACCGCGCCATAAATCGCCGGCTTGCCCGTGCGCCGCAGGAACTGGTCGTAGGCGTCGCCGCTGGAGTAATGCCAGAACTCGAACGGGTACTCGACGAAACCGTGGCGGCGCATCAGTGCCGTGATCTCGCGCCGGTTGTGCCGTGCCTGCTCCGGGACAAACGGCGAGTCCATGGGAGTCAGGGCCGACATCTCGATATACGGCGCGCCCCGGTCCACCTCCCTGGCCGGGTCGTCGCGGTGCACCACCGAAATGTCGATCGCGCTACCCGACATGTGGGTGCCGAACTTCGGGACCGATGCCACCAGACACGAGCAGCGGCGGAACATGAATTGCGCCGTCGGGACCTGCCCCTTGAGCTCCCACATGACGGTCTTGAGCACGGCGTCGAACACCTGGGGCAAACGCCCAAGGTATTTCTGGATCTCGCGCGTGCGGTAGCCATCCTCGACACGCAGGATCCATCCACGCTGGTTCATCTCCCGGGCCACCGCGACAAACCCCGGGATCTGGCCCTCGCGCAGGTAAAACAGGCGCTCCAGGCCCCTTACGTGGCTTGCGTCGGCGAACAGCACCTCGACGCCGGCTGCCGCCGATGCCTCGCGCAGCGACACAAACCGCTCACCACATTCTTCGACCGGGTAATGCAGAATGCTGTCGAACATGAACTGGTAGGCGTCTTCAAGCTGCGCGCTCCAGTAGGCACGGCGGTCGTCTTCGCTGAAGGGCATGGTGGGCTCACAGAGGTTGGACGGGGTACTATACCAACGGCTTTTTCACAATTCCCGAACCGCATGTATGCCCGCCAACCGCGACTTCGCCGACTACTGCTGCGAACTGCTGGCCAGCGCCGGGCCGGTGGTGGCCAAACGCATGTTCGGCTCCTGGGGATTGAGCATCGACGGCTTGATGATTGCCATCGTTTCGGATCGCGGCGCGGGAGAAAAGTTATGGCTCAAGGCCAATGACGAAACGCGTGGCCGGTTCGAGGCCGCGCAGTGCGAACGCTTCAGCTACAAAACGCACAAGGGCGCGGAAACAGTTGCACGCGACATGAATTACTACAGTGCTCCGGAAGACGCGATGGACTCTGTACATGCCATGGCGCCATGGGCACGGCTGGCGTTGGAAAGCGCCTTGGCGAGGCGCCTGGCGCGCGTCAAACGCGGCCCTGCCGGCAAACGCGTCGACAAGTCGCCGAAAACGTCGAAAAAATCTCAGGGCTGATTCGACTCAAGCGGCGACAGAACCCGGCCCTTGCCGGCAACGAAATACTGCACGAGCCCGCCGAGTCTGGACAACAGGCTTCTCAAGGCATGCACAGAAGCCGCTATCCGATCGCTCAATTCACGCGTCCGAGCGGCCGGCGCATCGAACCAGCCCAATTCGTCGATCGGCAAGGACTGCGCCAGCGCCGAGGACGGCTCCCAGCTGAAGTACGCCGGCTCGTTGACCGCATCGCTGAACGGCTCGACCACCACATGTTGCCCAGGCATCAGCATAAGCTGCTCGCCGCTATGCAGCACCACATCACCCCAGTCGTTGGCCGGACCGTGGTGCGGCCCGTCCAGCGTCGCCCAGACCTGGCCCTGGGCAATCCGCAAGATGCCGGCTTCGGTCGGGTTGAGCGTTACCGCACGCTCGGGCGCCAGCTTCCAGAAACCGGGCAATGGAAATCCGTCCCGGTATTGTTGCAGTTTGAGCGTGTTGCTGGCAATCATGGCGCTTCTCCTTTTGCATCGATTGAGACTGAATCATCCTGCCAAACGCAGGTGGGGTCCAATGAAATCGGGCTACACTATTCATTCCTATAACGCATCAATCACGTACCACTCCCGGCGCGCAAATTCCATGCAACATTCCGAGAACCATCTGCGCACCCGGCCGATTTCCGCCGGCCATCTGCGCGCCTTCGAAGCGGTCGCGCGGCAGCTTAACTTCCGGGCCGCCTCGGAAGAGCTGTCGCTTACGCAAAGCGCGGTCAGCCGCCAGATCCAGGCGATGGAAGAAGAGGTAGGCGTAACACTGTTCCTGCGCCATACCCGCGCGGTAGAGCTCACCGGTGCCGGGGCCGAGCTGCTGCGCGCGGTTGTGCCGTCGCTGGAGCGGCTCGACAGCGCGGTGCGCATGATCCGGCGCAATGCGGGCCGCAAAAGTGTCGCCATCACCACCTGGGCGTCGTTTGCATCGATGTGGTTGATACCCCGGCTTGAAGCCTTCCAGAACGAATATCCCGACATCGACATCCGCATCGACGCCAGCGATAGGCCGGCCGATATGGACACCGCCGATGTGGACGTGGCGTTGCGTTATGCGCGACCGGAAGCGATGCCCGCGCATGCCATCCGCCTGTTCGGCGAGCAACTCACACCGGTAGCGAGTCCGTGGCTCCTCAAGAGCGGCCGTCCGCTCAAACGCGGCAGCGACCTGGTGCATTTCGCGCTGATAGAAGCCAGCGACCTGAACCACCAGCCTCACATGGAACTGCTGGCCTGGCGGCGCTGGCTCGACGCGCACGGCTTCAAGCGGCTGGAGCCAAAGCGCTGGTTGTATTTCAACTATGCGCACCAGATCGCGCAGGCGGCGCTGACGGGCCAGGGGGTAGCACTTGCACGCCTGACTCTGGTGGCCGACAGCCTGGCCAGCGGCGACCTGGTCGAGGTATTGCCGGGCATGCGGCTGGAATCGCCGCTGGCCTATTGGCTTATCGCCGGTCCACGCGCCGGCGCCAGGGCGGAGATCGTGGCGTTTTGCAGCTGGGTGCAAGCGCAGGCGGCGCTTACGCGGCTGGCCATTGGCGACGTGACACAGGCGGAAACAGCGACAGCGGATATGCCCGCCAAGACCAAATCCAAAACAGTGCGCCGCCCTGCCAGACAGGCGACCTGAGGCGCGCCGCGCTTGCCTACACCGGCCAGACCGCGCCGTTCTCGTTCAGGATCGCGTCTAGTGGAATGTCGTGCGGCTGGGCTTCGAAGTCGGGCAGGAAGCCGTTGGTAAAACCCAGGCCGACGGTATAAGGCCGCGGTTGCAGCGTAGCCAGAGTACGGTCATAAAAACCACCGCCATAACCGAGCCGGTGTCCGCCCGGGCCGTAGCCAATGCACGCAACGAATAACACGGTCGGCACGATCACTTCGGTGTCCTTGGGTTTGGGAATGCCATAGGCGTCCTCCTCCATGCGGCAACCCGGATACCAGGCATGGAAAACCAGTGTTTTGTGGACCTTGTCTACCACCGGCAATCCGATGCGCCGGGGTTGCGGCTGGTCGATCAATTCGCCGTCTTCCTTCCAGCGGTGCAGGGCCGGTAGTGGGTCGAACTCGCCCTTGATCGGCCAGTAGGCACCGATCACCGTATCGGGCCGGCCCACGAGCCATATACGCATCACGTCCTGCAGCGTATTGGCGCGCTGCTGACGGTCCGGCATGTTCAGGCGTTGTTCGACAAGTGCCTTGCGAAGGGCTTTCTTTTCCAGCGTCTTCCTGTCTTCGGAGTTGTCCATAATCCCCACATGCAGTTCCCAGCCATTTTGACATCGATCGCCATGGCCACGGCGTTGCTCGTGGGACCCCACAACGCAGCGCTGGCGCAGACGAAGGAAACCGCCAAGGTGGATGGCACCATCCTGGAGATGAACGAGGCATTTAAAAAAGGCGACCGCAAACGCCTGACCGCCTTGCTGCCGCAAGTGCGCGGCCATGCACTGGAGCCATGGGCCGCCTACTGGGAGTTGCGGGCGCGGCTGGAATCGACGCCGAACCAGGAGATCGTGGACTTCCTGCAGCGCTACGCCGGCACCTACCAGGAGGATCGCCTGCGCAACGACTGGTTGCTGCTGCTGGGTCAGGTGCGCGACTGGGCCACTTTCATGGCCGAGTATCCGAAGTTCCGCATGAATGACGACCGCACCGTGCGTTGTTATTCGTTGCTGACCGACTTCAACGCCACCGCCGCCGATGTGGCAGCGCAGGTACAGGACCTGTGGCTGTCCCAGAAAGAAGCCGATGACGGTTGTGCCGCGGCGGCGGAGCAGCAGCTCAAGGCCGGCAAACTCAAGCCCCATGTCGCGTGGCTGCGCGCGCGCCTGGGTATGGAAAACGACCGGCCGCGGGTGGCAGCCCAGGCAGTGGGCCTGCTCAACAAGGATTGGGCCGACAAGGTCAATACGATTTATTCCAAACCCGCGGTTTATCTGGACGAAAAGCTTACCGCCATCCTGCCCCGCACCAAAGAGCTTGTCACGCTGGCCATGATCCGCCTGGCGGCGGATGACCCGGCGCTGGCAGCCGCCCAGATGGAAAAACTGCGCTGGAAAACCCAGCTTTCGCAGGAGGAACGGACCTGGGTCTGGGGCGTGATCGGCAAGCGCGCCGCGCAACGGCTGTCGGATGGCGCCATGGCCTGGTTTGCCAATGCGCCCGACAAGCTGGCCCAGGAGGATCAACTGGCCTGGAAGGTTCGTGCCGCGTTGCGTGTCGGCAACTGGGCGCAGGTGGTGGACACCACGGCCGCCATGGGTGAGGCCCAGCGCAAGGAGTCCACCTGGGTTTATTGGCGCGCCCGTGCCTTGCTAAGCCCTGGCCGAAGCGAAGCCGAGCGTGCCGAAGCCACGCGCCTGTTAGACAGCATTGCCAGCGTGCGCGGCTTCTACGAGCAACTGGCACTTGAAGATCTGGGGCAGAAGATCGCAATGCCAGAACGCCCCGCCCCGCTGACCACCGAAGAGAAAGACACCGCGCGCCAGAACGCCGGCCTCAATCGTGCGTTGTACGCGGTCGCCATCGGCTTGCGCAGCGAAGGGGTGCGCGAATGGAACTACAGCATCAGCCTGCACGACCGCGGCGGCATGGACGACCGCGCGCTGCTGGCGGCGGCCGACCTGGCCTGCCAGCGTGAAGTCTGGGACCGCTGCATCAACACCAGCGAACGGACCCGCGCCGTGATCGACTTCGACCAGCGTTTTCCAATGCCTTTTCGCGCAACAGTGGTCAAACGCGCCAGCCAGATCGGGCTCGACCCCGCGTATGTGTACGGCCTGATCCGGCAGGAAAGCCGATTCATCATGGACGCACGTTCCGGCGTGGGCGCGTCCGGGCTGATGCAGGTCATGCCGGCCACCGCGAAGTGGACCGCCAAAAAAATCGGCCTGACCAACTTCACGGCCGACCAGATCACCGACCGCGAGACCAATATCGCCATCGGCACCGGTTACCTGAAGCTGATCCTGGACGACTTCGCCGGCTCCATGCCAATGGCCGCGGCGGCCTATAACGCCGGGCCCGGCCGTCCGCGCAACTGGCGCAACGGCCCGGTCATGGATGCGGCGATATGGGCCGAAAACGTGCCTTTTAACGAAACGCGCGACTATGTAAAAAAAGTGCTCAGCAACACCACCAACTACGCGGCCATCTTGAGCGGCCAGCCACAGTCGCTCAAGGCGCGGCTGGGCTCCGTGGGCCCGCGTACGGGTACCGCGGACCTGGACAAAGATCTGCCCTGAATTTGGAAGGGTGGCAACAACATGAACAGAATACTTGTGCTCGGTGGGACCGGTTTCCTGGGCAGCGACGTGTGTGAAAAAGCGGGCCAGTTGCAGTGCCGCGTGACCGTGCCCACGCGCCGCCTGGAAAACGCCAAGAAGATCCAGCCTTTGCCCTGGGTCGACCCGATCCAGGTTGACATCCACGACGAGGCGGCGCTGACCCGCCTGATGCGCGGTCACGATGCGGTGGCCAACCTGGTGGCCACGCTGCACGGGAGCCAGGCCGAGTTTTCCAAAGTGCATGTGGAACTGGTGCAAAAGCTGGTGCGTGCCTGTACGGCCGCCGGCGTGCGCCGTGTGGTGCATGTCAGCGCATTGGGCGCGGCGGCCGATGCGAAGTCGATGTACCAGCGCAGCAAGGCGCAGGGCGAGGCGGTGCTGGCAGCCAGCACGCTGGATGTCAGCATCATCCGGCCCAGCCTGATTTTCGGACCGGGAGACCAGTCCATCAATTTGTTCGCCCGATTGCAGGCGCGGTTCCCGTTCATCCCGCTTGGCGCCGCCGACGCGCGCTTCCAGCCGGTATGGGTGGAAGACGTCGCGCAGGCCATCGTCAACCTGCTGCGCGACCGCACGCAAGTAGGCGCGGCAGGCGGCCAGGGTGAAGCGCCGATCTACGAGGCCTGCGGCCCGGACGTATACACACTCAAGCAGCTAGTTCAGGCGGCTGGCCGTCTGTCGGGGAATGAGCGTCCGGTGTTCGCATTGCCCGGCCCGCTGGCACGCCTGCAAGCCCGGTTAATGGAACTCGCGCCGGGTCGTCCCCTGCTGAGCCGTGACAACCTGGACTCCATGGCGTCGCACAATGTCGCAAGCGGCGTATTGCCCGGCCTGAAGGAACTGGGCATCACCCCAAGCGCGCTGACTGTGATTGCGCCGAACTACCTGGACTCGGGCGAAGCCGGTTTGCTGCTGATGCGGCGGCGCGCGGCAGGGCGGTTTTAGGATGCGCGTCCGATAGCGGCCATCCGGGCGACTGCATCGAGCTGCCACAAGCAGGGTTGTGGTAAATCGTCACGTCGCTCATCGAAGCTCTCCTGTTTGTTCGTACCAGCCTTTGCTGGAGTTCGCCACGTGTACCACCAGAACATCACCGGCACTTCTATCAGCACGCCCACCACGGTGGCCAGCGCCGCGCCTGACTCTAAGCCGAACAGGCTGATGGCGGCGGCTACGGCCAGCTCGAAGAAGTTGCTGGCGCCAATCAATGCCGAAGGACAGGCCACGTTGTGGGCCTCACCGAGGCGGCGGTTAAGCCAATAGGCCAGGGCCGAGTTAAACAGGACCTGGATCAGGATCGGCAGTGCCAGCATGGCAATCACCAGCGGCTGCTTCAGAATCGCTTCGCCCTGGAACGCGAACAGCAGCACCAGCGTCGCGAGCAACGCAGTGATCGACCACGGACCGATCCTGACCAATGTGGCGTCGAGCGCCGCTTGCCCACGCCGCAGCAACCACTTGCGCCACAGCTGCGCCAGCACCACCGGGATCACGATGTATAAAACCACCGACGTGATCAAGGTGTCCCACGGCACGATGATGGACGACAAGCCCAGCAGCAGCGCAACGATGGGGGCGAACGCAAACACCATGATGGCGTCGTTGAGCGCCACCTGCGAAAGCGTGAACAGCGGGTGCCCATTGGTCAACCGGCTCCATACAAATACCATC
>JANYBQ010000600.1 GCA_025360705.1 Betaproteobacteria bacterium
GATTGCGCGGTCTCGATCGACACCTGCTTGCAGCCGCACTGGGCCAGTTCCGGCAGGAACGAGTAGCCGCTGGGCCGGTCGTGGATGACGGCCGCGTAGCCGAAGCAGATGTGGACCGCCGTGGTCCCGGTGATGCCGTCGAGGGCGCGGTTCAGTGCCGCAAGGCCGTACTGGCGCGCCTTCTCCGGCCGCGCCTGCATATAAGGTTCGTCCACCTGCACGATGTCCGCGCCGTGCGCGAACAAGTCCTTGATCTCTTCGTTCAGCGCCGCGGCGTAGTCCATCGCGGCCTCTTCCTCGGTGGCGTAGAAATCGTTCTGGGCCTGCTGCAGCATGGTGAAGGGGCCGGGCACCGTGATCTTGACTTTGCGGGTGGTGTGGGCCTTGAGGAACAGCAGGTCTTCCACCTCGATTGCCCGCAGGCGGCGAATCTTGCCCACGACACGCGGCACCGGGTTGGGATGGCCCGAGCGGTCCATGCCGATGCCGGGGTTGTCGATATCGATTCCACCCAGCGCGGTGGCAATGCGGTTGGAATAACTCTCGCGCCGGATTTCTCCGTCGGTAATGATGTCCAGGCCGGCGTCCTCCTGCGCGCGGATGGCGATCAGCGTCGCGTCATCCATCGCCTGCTGCAGGTAGGGCTCGGCCACGCGCCACAACTCCTTGGCGCGCACGCGCGGCGGAAAGCGCCCGGCCAGCTTTTCGCGGTCGATCAGCCAATCCGGCTGCGGGTAACTGCCAACTAGGGTGGTTGGGAACAGCATGTTTTTCTCCTCGTTGTGGGTGCGACCAGCATCATCGCCGAATCCATCTTCCCGCTCCTGTCGTGTTGGCCGGTTCAGGCCTGCCGCTCCAGCACCGCGCGGCTTGCGGCCAGCGCCTGGCGCGCCCATTCCAGCGCGCCCAGTTTCGGCAGGCGAACATGGTGCGGAATCTCGATGCTGACGGGCAGGTCTGGCGGCAGTGCGCCAAACGGCCCGCGCAGATCGATGCTGCCTTCACGCAACAGGCGCTCGGAAACCGCCTTATGAATCATCTGTTCGCGCGTAAATGTCCCGCTGCCCGGGCCGTCGCAGATCTGCGCGTAATGCAGGCAGGCACGCGGCAGCGCCGCAAGGTTTCTACCTGGAACGCGGCGCCACCGGCCTGACCATCCTGGGCATACTGGGCGAGGCCACCAAACTCACGGCGGATGAATCGCGCAGCTTCGTCAAGCAGGTGCTGGCGCGCGTCGATGGCCGCGTGCCGGTGGTGGTGGGAGCATCGTCACCCGGCTTCGCCGCGATGGGCGAACTGGCGCAAAGCGTGATGGACATGGGAGCGTCCGGCGTCATGGTGGCGCCGGCTGCGTCGCTCAAAACCGACGATCAGATCCTGGCCTATTTCGACATGGTCAACGAAACACTCGGCGCTCAAGTGCCCTGGGTATTGCAGGACCATCCAGTTTCCACCGGCGTGCAGATGTCACCCAGCGTAGTGTTGAAGATTCTCAACAGCTCGCCCAGCTGCGTGATGCTCAAACACGAGGACTCGCCCGGCCTGGCCAAGCTGTCCGCCATACGCGCCGCCAGCACGCGCGGTGAAGTGCGACGCGTATCGATCCTGGCCGGCAATGGTGGAGGCCTGTTCCTGCCGGAAGAACTGACGCGCGACGCGGACGGCGCCATGACGGGGTTTGCCTACCCCGAAATGATGGTCGATGTGTGTAGGGCGCATGCCGCGGGCAACGTGGACCGCGCGCACGACATCTTCGACGCCTACCTACCGCTGGCGCGTTACGAGCAGCAGAGCGGCATTGGCCTGGCGGTGCGCAAACACCTCATGGTGCAACGCGGCGCCATCGCGTCGGCGATGGTGCGCAAGCCGGGGCCTAAACTCTCGGCGGCCGATGTGGCGGATATCGAACGCCTGACCCGCCGGCAAACCAGGCGATTAGGTGAAGTTCAAGCAGCCATCTGATTTTGTAAAAGATATACAATTCGACCATGTATATTTTCAAAGCCTGATGCCATGCAAGTCGCGAAATGGGGAAACAGTTTGAGCGTGCGCCTGCCCATCGCTCTGGTTCAAAAGCTCGGCATTGCCGAGGGCGACCAGTTGCAAGTCGTGGCCAGCGTGCGGCGTGGCACCGGGGCGACCCTGGCGGTGCGCCGTGAGCCATCCAAGCTGGAACGGCTGCAGGCGATGCGCAAGTACCGGGGTGTGCTGGGCGCCGATTTCCGCTTCAACCGGGACGAGGCCAACGCACGTTAACCGTGTTGCGCGATGAAGGTATTCATCGACACCAATGTCCTGATTTACTGGCTCGACGCGGGCCCACGTGCCGACCAGGTCGAGTTATTGCTGGCGGGTGACGCGGTAATCAGCGTGCAGGTGCTCAACGAATTTGCCAATGTGCTGCGCAAGAAGCGCCAGGCCTCGGTGGTCATGATTCAGAACCTGGTGGATACCTTGCTGGACACCTGCACCGTCAGCGACTTGACGGTGCGCATGCATCGTGGCGCGATGGATTTGGTAGAGCGATATGGCTTCTCGGTCTACGATGCCAATATCGTCGCCGCCGCGGCCGAAATGGGCTGTGCGGTGGTCTATTCCGAAGACATGCAGCACGGCATGAGCCTGAAGTTGCCAAAGTCGCTCGGAGGCGCGGCTTTGTCGATCAAAAACCCGTTCAAATAAGGCAACTGAAACGGTGTAAAAGGCACGTGCGTCGGGCGAGGTCAACTAAGCGACAAGACCAATTTTACGGCTTCAACCCGCTCTCAGGTTCTTCAACTGCGCCAGCGCCAGTTCCCCCGCGTGTTGCGCCAGACCCGGATCGAACCATGCATCGGCGGTGCCTTTGGGCAGGGTGGCGCGCGCAAGGGCCAGAAGGGCTTGCACCGCCTTGTCCACATCGGCCACGACCAGCGCCAGCGCATCCCGCGTCACCAGCGCCATGGCGGTGTCGATGGCGTCCTGGCTGGTGCAGCCGCGGTGCACATGCGCCACCGCTTCGGGGTTGAACAGCTCCACCGTTTCCTTGAGGCTTTCGACCAGCGGAATCGCCAGGCTGCCCGAGCGCGGGCTCTCGCGCACGATCTTGGCCACGTCGAACAGATCGACCTTGCAGGTACCGATGATGGACTGCGCCGCCGACTCGGGTATCAGGCCGACCGCGGCCTGGGCCCGCGCCAGCGAGGCTTCGAAGCGCAGCATGGCATCGACGAACGAGCGATCGCCGAAGGCCTGCAAGACTTCGGGCGTGGACAGGAAGCCTTCAAAGATGCTGCTCATCGCCGCGCGACCATCAAGGGAGTCGCCTGGCAATCAGCCCTTTCGGGCTGAACTGGTCGAAGCCCTTCGACAGGCCTGTCCTGAGCTGAGCCGAAGGGCTCAGGGCGAACAGGAGTTTTCTTCATCGCTTGAGACGGATCTGGTTGGGCAGGGGCACGGACCGCCGCAACACGCCTTCACCGAGCCACAAGGCCGAGCGGCGGGCCCGTCGCGTGACGGTTTCCAGCGGCATCTGCTGGTAGTCGTCGTTGAAGACTTCGAAGCTGTAGTCGCCCCGGTAACCCAGCTGGTGCAGCTTGAGGGTCAACGCCGCCAGCGCTTCGCTGTGTACCCCTTCCCCCGGGAACACGCGGAAGTGGCGCGCCGTGCTGATGCGCTCCTCGAGCGACTTGATTTCGTTCCACATGAAGTCGGCCAGTTGCACCAAAAAAATCTTGTCCGGGTCGAGCAGTTCCAGATCGTCGAGTGATGTCTTGCTGGCGAACACGTGGAACGAGTCGAAACCGAGCCCGAGGTTGGGCATGTCGGCCTGCGAAACGATGTCCCATGCCTGCGGAAATTCGTTGACGACGCGGCCCCAGGACAAAGCCTCGTAGGCCACCTTGATGTTCATCGGGATGGCCAGCATCGCCAGCTTGCGCAGATCGCGCACCAACACATCGGTGTCACCGGTCGCGTGCACCGACGTGCTGGAGCATGCCAGCAGCAGATGGCAATCAAGCGCGTGGCACATCTCGAGCATCGATTTTGCGATGTCGATCTTGTATTCGTGCAGGTGGCCACTCAGACCCTCGAAGTCGCGCAGCACCTGGAATCCGGTGACACGCAAACCGCTGGCCTTGACTGCAGCGACCGCCGCCCGCCAGCCGCCCTCGTGCCCGACCAGGTCGCGCGCCGCCAGCATGACCTGGCTGAACCCGGCCTCGCGGATCGCCTTGAGTTTGGCCTCCAGCGGCCCCGCCAGCGAGATGGTGTCCATCCCGAAGTCGTCGATATTGCCTTCGAACTGGCTCATCAAAGGACCTCCGCGCACAGCGCTGCGGCGTTATGAGCCTTGGGAACGGCCCTGCGGCTCATGGCCCAAGCTCCGCGGCCTTGCGTTCGTCATGCACCAGCTCGAACATCACGCTGCCCATCAGCGTTCGCGTCAGGGCGCCTCGACTGTCGAGTTGTGCGCCCTTGGAAGCGACAAAGTCCACTCCGCGCGCCCGCAACACGGCCACGGCCGCCGGCACATCCACCGCGCCCAGCCCGACGCGCTGAAGGCACTCGTCATCCTCCACGTCCAGCACGCCCGGCTCCGGCTCTATCAGCTGCAGGTAGAAACTCTCGCAGGGGCTGCGCAGGATGCGGCCCTTGGGCAAGATGCCAAACCGCAGCTCAGCCGGCAAGGCGGTAAAACCGAACAGCGCGGCATAGAACTCGGTCCAGTCCTCGGTGCGGTCGTTGCCGATGTATTGCACGATGCCGAAAAGATGCAAGCCGGCAATCGCCGGCGGGTGCTGCTCCACCGTGGGAATCGGCGTGAAGTCCACGTCGTAGATCGAAAACTCCTTGTAACGGTCGACGAAATAGATGCGGCTGGTGCCTACGCCGTGGATGGCCGGGATGTTGAGCTCCATCACCTCGACCCTCGCCGGCACGGCCCACGCGCCGCGCTCCAGCGCGCGTCCATAGGCCGCGGCGGCATCACGCACGCGCAAGGCGATAGCGGCTATGACCGGGGTCTCGGTCAGCGCGCTGCCGTTGCCGTGCGCGTTGACGATCACATTGAGTTCCCCCTGGCGGTACAACAGGACCTCGCGCGAGCGGTGCCTCGACACCGGCCGGAAACCCATCTTCTCCAGCACCTGGCCCAGCGCTTGCGGCTTGGAAGTGGCGTATTCGATGAACTCGATGCCCTCGAGCCCGAGCGGATTGGCGCCTTCGGCAATGGCTTCGCGGTCGGCAGGGTTGGTGTTGCCGGCGATATTGGCTTGTGTCATGGTGGGGCCCAGCTTTCGGTTGTGTGTTTCGTGTTTCGGTTCAGACCGCAACGGCCGGCGCCGCATGGGCACCGCCCAGAAACAGCCGCTCGATATCGGGGTCGGCCAGCAGTTCACTGGCGGGCTTGTGCAGCACCAGCCGGCCGGACTCCAGGGCAATGGCATCGTCGGAGATCTTCAGAGCGCTCTTCACATTCTGCTCCACCATCAACACCGTGGTGCCCTGGCCGGCAAGCTTGCGCAACAGCCTGAACACGTCCTGCACCAGGATCGGCGACAGCCCGATCGAAGGCTCGTCGATCAGCAGCACCTTGGGGCGCAGCAACAACGCCCGGCCAATCTCCAGTTGCTTCTGTTCGCCGCCCGACAAAGCCGAAGCCTGGCTGTGGATCCGTTCCTTGACGCGCGGGAAAAACTCCAGCACTTCGGGGATCCGTTCATGGGTGGTCTTCATGCCCAGCGTAATGCCGCCGAGTTCCATGTTCTGGTAAACGGTCAGCTGGCCGAACAGGTTGCGCCCCTGCGGCACA
>JANYBQ010000618.1 GCA_025360705.1 Betaproteobacteria bacterium
ATGGATCAAATCGCGGGCCGCCGCCATCTGCTCGGCGCTGAACGCCTGGTCCGAAGTCGCATCGGTTTGGCGCAGGGCCGCCAGATGCAAGAGGTCGTCGTCATCAAGCAGGTTCAGCGCCTGCGACGCGCCACGAAACAGTTGACTGCAACTCTCCAGGATCTTTTCGAATACCGGCTGCGCATCCGACATCGATCCCGCAATCACTTGCAGAACGTCTGAACTCGCTTTCTGCTGCTCCAGCGCCTCCTTGGTCTCGTTGAACAGCCGCGCGTTCTGGATCGCGATCGCCGCCTGATCGGCGAAGGTCTTGAGCAGCGCGATCTCCTTGTCGGAGAACGGCCTGGGTGGCCGGCGCACCACGCCGATGGAGCCGATACCGCCGTCTTCCCATAACATCGGGGCGTACATGATGGACACGTTGCCAATGCGGTCCACGACGGCCTTGAGCGCGGGGTTCTGCGCAGCCAGGACAGCGGAATCGGGAACGTGCATGACCCGGCGCTCGCGGATGACCTTTCCGGTGTGGCTCTGGGCCAAGGGCGTGGCCTCAGTGTGGTCGACGGCCGAGCCAATCGAGCCGCGCCAAGCCGCCGTGCGCACCAGGCCATCGTCTCCCACGAGGAAGATGCTGACATCGTCGACGGCAAAAAGCCGCTCGCAACTGTCGATGATCTTCTCGAACACCGGCGCAGAGTCGGCCACCGAGCTGCCGATGACCCGCAGCACGTCGGCGGTCGCGGTCTGCTGCTCCAGCGCCTCCTGCAGCTCGGCCGTACGCTCCTCTACCTTGCGCTCCAGGCCCTGCGCCCACTGCGCGTTGTCCAGCGCTACGGCGGCCTGCGCGGCCAGCATGGCGAGCAGGTCGCGGTCGGTTTCGTGGAAACGGCCGAAGGCACCTTCGATGTCGGCGTAGATAAAGCCCAGCAGGCGGTTCTGCGCGACCAACGGGGCGACCAGACAGGAGCGCTGTTCCACGGGTTCGGCGCCCTCGGGGCCGTGTCGCAAGCTGACGGCACGGGTGCGGCGGGCCTCCATCAGCCAGGGCGTGACGGCTTGCAGCAGCACTGCGCTGTCTTCGCCCTGGGGTACCAGGGCTCCTGCGATCTGTAGGGTGCCGGGCGTGTCCAGCACCAGCATCACCCGCTCGGCGCCGCTGAGTTCGGTGACTTCGTCGATCAGGAAGTCGTGCAGCTCTTGCGCGCTACGCAACTGGTTCAAGCGCATGCCGGTGTCCACCAGGCGCTTGAAGGGCTCGTTCAGGCTGCTTTCCAGGGCCAGGTGCGCCAGGCGTTCTCCATTCGGCAGGCCATGCCGCGCGGACTCGCGCAGCCAGGCGCGCGCGATGTCGCGGTTGACCTCCAACTTGTTGAGGTAGCTGCGCCGCAGCCCTTCGTCGTGGACGTTGCGCATGGCCTGCAGCAGGATCGCATGCGCACGCTGCAGCGCCACCCAGGCTTGGTCGTCTGCGCCGCTCGCGGCCAGGGCGCGACTGTGCCACCAGAAGATGTCCTGGCTCTGGCCGAAATTGGCACGCGCAAAGCCGCGTTCGGCATGCAGTTTCACACCGCGCCGGGTGGCGCGCAGGGCGCCGGCCACGTCGCCGTCCAACAGCAGCACCTTGGCCAGCGGTATCAGCACGTACAGCTCGAATCCGGGATTGGTGGACCGTACATGGCGCAGAAAGGCGCGCAGACGCTTCAGCGCGGCCTGGGTATCACCTTCGGCAAGCTCCAGGGCGCTGCCCCACAACTCGCGGTCGTTGCTTGTCACAGGCTCGTCCAGCGATGTAACCAAAGCGTCGTACTCCGCCCAGCGCGCCCTCGCAACCGCCACGCCACCCAACGCGATTTGCCAGGTCAGGACCGCCCCGAATTCCAACGCCAGATTCAGACGCGCGCCCATGCGCTCGCAGGGGACCATGACATCTTCTCCGAGCCGGCTGGCGCGGCGGTAGAGGCCCAGCTCGGCAAAGGCCAGCGACAGGTTGCCAACCACCATGGCCTGGCCAAAAGCGTAGCCTGACCGCTCGAAGGCCTGGGCTGCCTGCTGCAGCAGAACCATGCGTTCGGCAATGTCCTTGCAACTGAAACTCAGCACGTTCAGCGCATTGGCCAGGCCGTATTCATCGCCCGCCTGCCGCGCCAGGGCAGCGGCACGCTCGGCTGCAACGCGCGAAGCGTCGTTGTTGGAGAGTCGCGTCTGTGCAAAGGCAATCACCCAATGCGCTCGCCCGAGCGCGACGGTGTCACCCAAGGATTCAAACATTTCAGCTGCGCGCTGGGCCGTGTCCACTGCCGCAGCAGGAACCGCGGCACGCAACTGAGCCTCGGCCAGGCACAACAGGCTCTTGGCGACCCAGGCGCGCGGGCCGGACTTCTGCGCCACTGCAGCGCCCTGCTCTGCCACCGCCAGCGCCGGCTTGACCTGGCCCAGCCGCATCAGTGTCAACGCCTGGCGCATCAGGGCGCACAGCAGCAACGCCGCCGTGTCATGCGTTTTGGCCAGCGCCAGCATCTCTTTGGCAACATCTGCCGCGTCGGCAAAGCGCCCGCCGGCAATCAGGGATTCGGCCTGCAGATCGAGCAGGTCCATACGCTGCGCGGGTGTTATCTGCCTGGCCGCAAGCCCCTGCGCGCGCACCTCCATGGCCTGCGCGTGCTGGCCGGTCCAGGCAAGGTCACGGGCTGCCGCGATCGCATCGGTAGTCGACAACACGGCAAGGGGTGGGTGCGGCTGGTTGCCCGTTTTTTTGGGTAAACGCGGTGCAGCACTCTTGTTCTTGCTTGCCATGTCACGGTTCCTGGTGCCGAGCTGCCTCGATTGGCACTCGATGGGGATGAGAAAACGAAGTTCCGGCTCAGACTAACATTTGCGCGGCATGTTGGTCGTAGCCAAAACGTTGGTAGCCAGACTAACATTTGTGCAGCATGTCGGTCACAGCCAAACTCAGTGTAGCAAGCCGGCGGTACGATAATCCATCGCATGAACGAAGCATTTCATCCTTCCCAGGTCGAGGGCTTCCGGCGCATGAGCCCGGCGCGGAAACTGCGTATGGTGGCCGATATGTACCACGCTGGCATCCAGCTCAAGGCGGCCGGGCTGCGGCTCAAACACCCGGACTGGTCCGAGCACCGGCTGGTTTTCGAGGCGCGCCGCTCGTTGCTCTTCGCCGGGACCTGAACCATGCGGTACACCAGTCCGTTGGCGCCCTTTTTTGAACCGGTCGAGGCGCTCGGGCTACCCTATTGCATCACCGGTTGAGTGGCGGCCAGCGTCTACGGCGAGCCGCGTTTGACCGCCGACATCGACGTTGTCTTGTTGCTGAAGGTGGGCAACCTCGCCGCCTTGCGCGCTGCATTTCCAGAATCCGTTTACTACGTCCCGCCTGAAGAGACCATGCGCCTGGAACTGGCACGAGACGGTCGTGGGCATTTCAATCTGATTCATCACGGAACCCAGTTCAAGGCAGATATCTATCTCGCCGGGCGCGACGCACTACACGCCTGGGCGCTTGCGCAGCGCCGCAGAATCAGTCTGGAGGATGGCAGCGCCTGGATCGCGCCACCCGAATACGTCATCCTGCGCAAACTTGAATACCTGCGTGAAGGGGCCCAAGACAAGCACGTGCGTGATATTCGTTTCATGCTGGTTGCGTCGGAAATTGACCGCGCGTTTGTCGAAGTCGAAGTGGTGCGCCTGGGTTTGCAATCGCAGTGGAAACAATGCCAGCCGGACCCAGCCTGAAAACTGAATCCAGCGGCTACCCAAGCAGCGGGTTCCAGACGCGCTGAAATCCAAACTCCTGAAAATCTTTGGTGTTGGCCGTGGCAAATTCGGTCACGCCGTGGTGACACAACGTAAAGCCCAAACGTGCGTCGATGATGCGCCGAAAACCCGCCTTGGTGGTTGACGCCCATTGCCAAAGTTTGATGGATGCAGGCTTTGCACAAGTCCGGTTATGTCGAAGTCTGGCTAGAATTGCGGCGGCGTAAGACATCCTAACTTTAGTCAGTTGAGGGCAGCGCCGGCAGCTACTACGCCGCTGCGGTCTGTCCCGCGAACCTTAGAGAAAACCATGGGAAAAACAATCAGTTTCAAACGGCCGGACGGCCAGGACGTCAACGCTTACCTCGCCGAGCCCGCTGCGGCCAAGTCCGCCCCGGGCGTGGTGGTGATCCAGGAGTGGTGGGGCCTGAACGACCAGATCAAAGGCGTGGCCGACAGGCTGGCCGCCGACGGCTACCGGGCGCTGGTGCCCGACCTGTACCGTGGCAAGTCGGCTCTGGCGGCCAAGGAAGCGGAGCACCTGATGAACGGCCTGAACTTCGGCGACGCCGCCGGGCAGGACGTGCGCGGCGCGGTCCAGTACCTCAAAGGCTCCGGCAGCGGCAAGGTCGGCGTTACCGGTTTTTGCATGGGCGGCGCGCTAACCCTGCTGTCAGCGGTGTTCGTGCCCGAGCTGGACGCGGCGGTGGCGTGGTATGGCTTCCCGCCGCTGGACTATGTCGATGCGTCCAAGATCAAGGCGCCGCTGATGGGCCATTGGGCCACGGAGGACGGGCATTTTCCGATTGCCGGCGTGGCTGCCCTGGAGCAAAAACTGAGCGATGCCAAGATCGGTTTCGAGTTTCACCGCTACCAGGCCAAACACGCCTTTGCCAATGAGACGGCGGACTCCAAAGGCATGGATACCTTGCAATACAACCCGGCGGCGGCCCAGCTAGCCTGGAGCCGGACCATGGGTTTTCTGGCCAGGCACCTCCAGTAGCGACTGGCATCCAATGGCGGGTGCCGCGGGCCTGTGTATTCCAGACCGTGGCGGGTCTTGCAACGTGTTTATTCAGCCCTAGCAGAAAAAACTCGCGAGTTTTTTCTGCTAGGGCTGAAATTGCAGGGTGACTGAACCCGACATTCCGGCCTTTGCCGTGGCGCCGCCAACGCGGCGTTACCTGTGCCCAACGGTGCAAGCCGACCTTGCGCGCAAGATGGTCTTCATTGGCGGGCCGCGCCAGGTGGGCAAGACCTCGCTTGCGCGCTCATTGCTGCCGCGGCCCGACTGCGAGCTAAATTACGACATTGCCGCGCACCGTCAGGCGATCCTAAAACACGAGCTTCCGGCGGGTGATTTCTGGTTTTTTGACGAGGTCCACAAGTTCCGCGGTTGGCGCAACTTTCTCAAAGGCCTGTTCGATGAACATGGCAAGGAAAAACGCATCCTGGTCACGGGCTCGGCACGGCTGGATCTTTACCGCCATGGCGGCGATTCGCTACAGGGGCGCTACTTTCACCTGCGGCTGCATCCGTTTTCCGTGGCCGAACTTGGCGGCCATGCCGACACATTGCCAGCGTTGCTGGCCCTGGGAAGTTTTCCCGAACCGTTCCTGTCCGGTAGCAAACGTTTCGCGCGCCGCTGGACCCTGGGTTACCGCGAGCGGCTGATCCGCGAAGAGATCATCAGTCTTGAATCGATCAGCGATCTCGGCAGGGTATCCGGGTCGCTCCGGCCGTGACGCTGCTGCGCCAGCTTGTGTGATGCCTTACAGGTAAAGCCTGCGCAACGCGCGTAACCACGCACCGAACTGGACAAGGCGGTGGCTGGCATGGCTTCCCGCCGCTCGACTATGCCGATGCGTCCAGACCCGCGGCGACGCGCAGGAAACCCGTTACCTTTTGCCGGTCCTGCGGCCGCCGGAAAGACAGATCTCCTTCCAGAGCCCTTTGAACGAAGCCCGGCCCGATACGGCGCGCATCGTCCAGCGCTGCTTTTGCCTTGGCAAGCTCGCCCAGGCCCACATAGTTCATGGCGAGCTGCGCATGCAATGCAGGACCGATCGGCGCCTGCGCGATTGCCAGCAAGGCATACTCCACGCCTTCGGCATAACGATCGGTGCACAGGCAAGCCATGGCCAGTTGCGAATAGGTTAGGAACTGCAGCGGGTCGCGCGGGCTTACGCGCAGCGCCTGCAGCAAATGCGCCAGGGCCTGCTCGGCATTGCCGGCCATGATTTCGACCGAGCCGAGAGATACCAGCGTAATTATGTTGTGCGGGTTGAGCTCGATGGCGCGCCGTAGGGAACCCAGGGCGTCGTCCATGCGGCTGCGATCCGGCGCGAAAGCCAGCAGCATGCCTTTTATGGTATGGCCCAGGCTGGCCGCGCGGTCGATTTCTATAGCTTGCGTGGCAGCGGCCATGCCCTCTTGCCAGACCGATTCCCGATCGGCGGCGGTGCTCAGCATCAGGTGTTGCCAATGTCCAAACGCCAGCGTGTTCAACGCCAGCGTGCTGCGCGGATCCACCGCCAGCGCCGAGCGGGCGTCGGCGATGGCCTCGTCGCACAGCGCGGTGTTGGACTTGCTGTACGCCTCCAGCGCCTTGGCATAGGCGCGCACGGCAATCTCGTAGCCGCTCAGGCTCTCGGGCCGGCGCCGGTGCGCCTTTTCGCGTTCCGCCGCTTCGATCTGCGGCGCAATCGCCATCACGATGTGGTGCGTAAGCTCTTCCTGCAGTTCGAACACATCGGCCAGCACCCGGTCGTATTTCTCGGCCCAGATGTGATTGCCGGTAAACGCATCGATCAGCTGCCCGGTGACGCGAATCCGGTTCCCGGCCTTGCGGATGCTGCCCTCGAGCACGTAACGCACGCCCAGCTCCTTGGCCACGGTGCGTACGTCCACCGCTCGGCCCTTGTAGCTGAAGGTGCTGTTGCGCGCAATCACGAACAGCTCGTGAAAACGCGACAGCTCGGTGATGATGTCTTCCGTGATCCCGTCGGTGAAATACTCCTGCTCGGGGTCGCCACTCATATTGGTGAACGGCATGACAGCGATGGATGGTTTGTCCGGCAGCGACAGGTCGATATCGGGAACGTTGGCCAAGGGTATCGCGGTGTCCGCAACTCTTGCCAGGCCTGTCCCAGCGCCAATGGCCACGTCGGCAACGAAGCCCGGGGGGCGCACCCGCCAGGCCCGCACCGGGTCAGGAATGTTCTTGACGCTTTGTTCGCCCTGGTCTTCAAAGCCCGCCGCCACCTTTCCCTTGACGGCCGTACGAATCGACTCCGACACGGTAATGCCACCCGGCTCGGCCAGCCCTTCCAACCGCGCGGCAATGTTGACGCCGTCGCCATACACCGTGCCGTCAGGCTTTTCGATCACGTCTCCCAGATGGATGCCGATGCGAAAGCGCATGCGCCGGTCTTCGGCTACGCCAGCGCTTGCGGCATCGAGCTCCGCCTGAACTGCTTGCGCCGCCAAGACCGCACCGGTCGCGCTATCGAAAGCCGCCAGCACCGAGTCGCCCGCCATGTCGATCACCCGGCCCTGGTTGGATTCGATCCGCGTCCGGAAAATCGCGCGCGCCTGGTCCAACGCCGCCACCGTTGCACGGGCATCACCCGCCATCAGCCGCGAATACCCGGTCGCATCGGCAGCGAGGATGGCGGCCAGTCGTTGTTTAAGTTCGGTGTTGTTCATGAGTCACGCAATTGGAGGTGCGTCTATTTCCATAAGCGCAGCGGACAGTCCACGATCGATAAGGGCTGGATCGAGAAATAGGTCGATTGCCGGGGGTGACTTTCTGCACAACAGTCTACACAATGGCCGGCGACCGGGAAATAAACGGGGTTGGGGTCATGCTGTCGCTGCGCTGACCGCGGATCTCCGCCATCGGACCCGTGGCGCGCACCAAAGCGTTGACAATCGAATCTTTCACAGCTGTGTGCCAGCAATCCGATGCCCAACCCCACCGTCCCGCGCCGCGCCATCTTCATGCTGGTCGCCCTGACCCTGGTCTGGGGCACCAACTGGCCACTGTTTCCGTATGCGGTGCGCGAGGTGTCAGTCTGGACCTTTCGCACCGTAGCCATGTTCGGCGCCGGCCTGTTGTTGCTGCTCGCCGCGCGCGTCCGCGGTGACTCGCTCGCGCTGCCGCGCAAATATTGGGCTACGGTAACGACCGCCGCATTTTTTTACCTGGTTACCTGGAATATCGCCAGCACCTACGCCGCGATCCTTATCCCGTCCGGACAGGCGGCCGTGCTGGGTTTCACGATGCCGCTGTGGGTGGCGCTGATTTCCTGGGCAGTGCTGGGTGAGCGCA
Source organism: Betaproteobacteria bacterium (assembly GCA_025360705.1). Taxonomy (GTDB): domain Bacteria; phylum Pseudomonadota; class Gammaproteobacteria; order Burkholderiales; family Burkholderiaceae_C; genus CAISIP01. The sequence continues at coordinate 8,102 of JANYBQ010000618.1, forward strand.
TGAGCAAACGTTTGCTGGTGGCGATAGTTTTGGGCGGCGCGGGTGTTGCGCTGTTGATGATTCCCAGCCTGGCGGCGTATGCAAAAGCGCCGGCCGGCTTCGCACTGGGCCTGACCGCCGGCATCGGCTGGGCGGTGGGCACACTGATTCTCAAACGCGGCAATGTGCAGGTTCCGCTGCTGGTGCTGACCGGCTGGCAACTGCTGGTAGGCGCGGTGCCAGTCGGCATTGGCGCGCTGCTGCTGGGTGACGGCCACTGGTTCATGCCTTCTTGGCAGTCCATCGCGGTGATTGCCTGGATAACGCTGGTGCCGATGTCGATCGGCAACGTGTGCTGGTTTGCCATTGTCGGACTACTGCCGACCAACATCGCGGGCTTGTCGTCCGTCATGGTGCCGGTTGTGGCAATGGTCACCGGGGCCATCGTGAACGGAGAGCCGCTGGGCCCGTTGCAATTGGTATCGATGGCAATGTGTGTAAGCGGCCTGGTACTGGCATTGGGACAAAAGAAGAAATAGGATATGGCATGGGATCGCCATCGATTGCATTGCCTACCGTCATCGTGCTGGCCTCCGGCCGAGGCGAGCGTTTTATCGCCTCGGGTGGAGCCACCCACAAACTCAAGGCTATGTTCGCGGGCAAGCCTTTGCTACAGCACACGCTGGACGCGGTCAAGGCCAGCGGGCTGCCCTGGCACCTGGAAGAGGCCGGACACCCCGGCATGGGAGACTCCATCGCCGCCGCGGTGCGCGCCACATCCGGTGCCGCCGGCTGGTTGATCCTGCCGGGCGACCTGCCGCTGATACAGCCGCGGACCCTGCATGAGCTGGCCACCGCCCTACCCGACCGCGATGTGCTGGCCCCTGTATACCGGGGCCGGCGCGGACACCCGGTGCGTTTCGCGGCGCGCTTCGGCCCGGCCTTGATGGCTCTCACCGGCGACCGCGGAGCAGCGGAAGTCGCACGCGCGGCCGGCATCGCGGAGCTGGTCGTCACCGACGCCGGATGCGTGACCGATATCGACACCGTGCAAGACTTGCAGCGCGCGGCGGCCACGCTTTGACGCCATGAACTTCGTCATCCTCGGTGCCGGCACGATTGGTTGCTACATCGGCGGCCGCCTGGCCGCGGGAGGGCGACGGGTCACGTTGGTAGGCCGCCCGCATACGATCGATTCTCTGGCCGCTGGCGGCCTGGCAGTGACGGATCTGGACCGCTTCAAGGCGCATGTACCGGCACGCCAGCTCAATCTGGCCACATCGCTGGCGACCGTGAACATGGCGATACCGAGCGTCATATTGCTGTGCGTGAAGGGTGGCGCCACCGAGGCGGCGGCGCTTCAAATCGCGGCCTTCTGCCCGCCTGGCACCACCGTGGTGTCGCTTCAGAATGGCGTTGACCATGTGGCGCGTATCACCGCCATCGCACCGCGTATGCGCGCGCTGGCGGGCATGGTGCCTTACAACGTGGTGATGCCAACGCCCACCCACGTGCATCGGGCGACCGGCGGCAATCTGTATATAGGCAGCAGCGCGCTGACGCATGAAATGGCGCTGCTGCTCAACGCTTGCGGACTGACAACGCGGCTCGCGCAGGACATGCGCCCGTTGCAATGGGGCAAGCTGCTGCTAAACCTCAACAACCCGGTCAATGCCCTGTCCGACCTGCCGCTGCGCGCGCAGCTGATGGACCGCGACTATCGCCGGGTGCTGGCGGATTTACAACATGAGGCGCTGCGCGTGATGCGACAGGCCGGCATCAAGCCCGCCAAAGTGGCCGCCGCGCCGCCGCGCGCCTTGCCCCACATCCTGCGACTGCCCAACTGGTTGTTCCGGCTGGCTGCGGCACGCATGCTGCGCATCGACGACGCGGCCCGCTCGTCGATGTGGGACGACGTACAACAAGGCCGCGCGACCGAAATCGACGACCTGTGCGGAGCGGTGGTAAGGCTGGCGGCGCAACAGGGCATGCAGGCGCCGCGCAACGCGGCGATGTGCAAACTGGTTGCCATGCACCGAAAAGGCGTGCGGCTGACAGGCCCCGAAATGCGCAGGACGGCCTTGCCATGAGCGAATACTTTTTCCCCCGATTGAAAGCTGTCAAGGCGATGGAGCCTTAGGAAGCATAAAATAATTACGTAGACTATTTATCGCCAAGGTATAGACTTGGCGGATGGACTCAGACGCATTGATTTCGGCCCGACATCAAGCTCTTGAAGGGGTTCTGGACGAGCGCCAAAGGCGGCTTCACGCGG
>JANYBQ010000630.1 GCA_025360705.1 Betaproteobacteria bacterium
CGCCAGTACCGACTCGAAGCCGCCCGCCAGCGCATAACCTTCCACGGCGGCGATCAGCGGCTTGCGCGGCGGTGTCACTGAAATACCCAGGATGCCGCGACCTTTGACCCGGATCACTTCACCCCGCAAAAACGCCTTGAGGTCCATGCCGGTGCAAAAGTTTCCGCCGGCTCCCGTCAAAATACCGATACGCAACTCGGGCCGGTGGTCGAGTTCGTCGAGCGCCTCGCACACGCCGTACGACACCTCGCGGTTGATGGCGTTTCTCTGATCGGGGCGGTTGATCGTGACGATCACCATGCCATCGATGTGTTCCACCAGTACTTCGTTCGACATCCGGATTCCTTTAAAGATTTACCCGCGTGCAGGAAATGTTGCCTTACGGCCAGTTCCAGTGCACCGGCGCCAACCCCGCTACGGGGGAGCGAAATGTGGCCAGAGAATCGCCCGCCAGACAACCCATATAAGCCGTGCGCAGGTCCGCTCCGCCAAAGGCCAGGCAAGTGATGTTGGACAACCTGCGGCCGCGCGCCGCTGACAGCAAGGGACGGTCCAGCGTACCATCCGCAAAGGCCGCCTCCAGCCGCTGCGCCGTAGCGCCATCGGCGTCGTCGATGATGGTCTGACACACCCCATCGGGCGCAATGCGATAGACCCGGTTGCTGCCGACGCACACGACCCAGACGCCGCCTTCGGAGTCCAGCGTCAAACCGTCCGGAAAGTCGCCGTCTGCAAAAGTCGCAATCGTTTCCCGGTGCGTCAGGTCACCGTTTTTCTCGATCTTCATCCGCGAGGTCCGCCGGCCAAAGGTCTCGTTGACGTACATGTAGCGGCCATCCAGACTGACGCGGCATTCATTGGTGTAATGCAGGCCGTCGGCCACCACACGTGTACCCGAGGCATCACGAAGCAAAATCGTTCCGCTGGCGTTGTTCAGGGGATATCGATCGCTTCCGTCAACCGCACTGATACAGACCCAGACGCGGTCGGTCGCATCATTCATAACGAAGTTGACGCGATCGATTGTGCGCCCGTCGACCGAGGTCATCCACGGGCTGGCGACGCCATCCGGCGCTATGCGCCATACACCGCCGCCGTCTCCCAGATTGGCGATCAGAAAGCCGCCATCACGCTGCATGGCGATGCCGTTGGGCAACAACTTCGAGGCGCCAATCAGTTGCTGCTGCCCATCCGGGCTGACCTTCAATACGCCACCGCGGCGATCCGACATGAACAGGTTTCCCGATGCATGGGTCAATACGCACTCCGGGCGTTGCAGGCCACCAAAGAGATGCTGCAGGCCCTGCCCTTGTTGTACCGGCGCGTCATGCCGCAAGCCGTCGGCTAACAGTTCCCAGGTCGTGCGACCTTCAAATGTGGGCGCGTTCATTCGAGCGACAACTTCAGTTTGGTGATGACTTCGCGCCAGCGCGCAACGTCCTGCTTGAGCAGCTCGCCGGTTTTCTGGCTATCCAGATAACCCGGCTCCAGCCCGCGCTCACGCATTTTGGACACCAGGTCCGGGTCGGCCATCACGCGCGCCAGGTCGTCGCTGAGCTTTTTGACAATAGCCGGCGGTGTTTTGGCAGGGGCGAGCAAGCCATACCAGATGTCGATGTCAAATCCCGGGATGCCGCTTTCGGCCACCGTTGGCACGTCGGGCAGCCGCGCATAACGCGTTGCCGTGGTCACCGCCAGTGGCCGCAGCCGGCCCTGCTGCACCATTGCGTCGAAGGCCGACATGGCGCCGAACGACACCTGCACCTCGTCGGCCACCAGCGCCATCACCGATGGCGCCGAACCCTTGTAAGGAACGTGGGTCATGTCGATGCCCGCCCGTAGTGCAAATAGTTCGCCGGCCAGGTGTGGCGCAGTGCCGGTGCCGGCTGACCCGTAATTGACCTTGCCGCGATGCGCCTTGGCATAGGCCACGAATTCGGCAAATGTCTTGACGGGTAGCTTGTCGTTGACCACCACCACCATCGGTGAGGTGGCGTAACGGCCGATCGGCGCGAAGTCGCGCAACAGGTCCCACGACAGGTTGCGGTAGACGGTGGTATTGATGGTGTTGGAGTTGACCAGCAGCAGGATGGTGTAGCCGTCCGGAGCGGCCTTGGCCACGAAATCGGCACCGATATTGCCGGCCGCGCCCGGCCGGTTGTCCACCACCACCGGCTGGCCCCACAACTCGGACAGCTTCTGTGCCACCATGCGCGCGGAAATGTCGGAACCACCCGGCGCAAAGCCCACCACAAGGCGTACCGGGCGGTCTGGAAATGCAGCATGGGCTGCCACAACAAGAACCAGTGAGATAGCGAAAGTGACGATACGTTTCAGGTCCACGAGCGCCGGGGATCGGCTACGCGGTGCGGAAATATGTGACATAAGTTTTCCGTTTGACGATGGGGTTCAAGTTGAGGAGAAGCGAAAACGGGTTCAATCGCCAGCCGGGCTGAGCTTGCGCAATCGCTCCATAGCGTCGAGGTACTCAAGTTGGAGCCGGTACATCACGTCGCGCACGCTGCTCTCCTCGTTGATCATGCCCACCACCTGGCCGGCCGGGAACGAATAGAGGTCCTTGCGTTTGGCACGAACCACCCGCGCATGCGCCTCGTTGTACAAAATACCTTGCAGTGGCGTCGGCAAATAAGCGGGTGCATCGGGCTGCTCCCAGGCCTCGGACAAACGGCTCTTGATCATGCGTACCGGTTTGCCGGTTCTGGCGCGCCGGCGCACCGCGTCTTCGGTGCGGGTTTCGAACAACACCTGCTTCTCGAACGGGTCGAGCTCGCTCTCCACCGTGCCCAGCCAAAGCGTGCCGCACCAGACGCCCTGTGCGCCGAGCGCCAGCGCAGCGACGATCTGGCTGCCGCGTGCGATGCCGCCAGCAGCCAGCACTGCGACTTCATCGCCACAGGCCTCCACTACCTGCGGCACCAGCACCATGGTGGCGATATCCCCAGTGTGCCCGCCCGCCTCGGTGCCCTGCGCGACGATTAACTGGACCCCGGCCGCGCGGTGGCGCGCGGCGTGTTCGGCCTTGCCGCACATCGCGCCGATCATGACATTGCGCTGGCGCAATT
>JANYBQ010000642.1 GCA_025360705.1 Betaproteobacteria bacterium
GTTCCAGGTTGGTGACGCTCAGTGCTACGTAGGCCAGGCGTTTATATCGAATATCGGACATGATGTACTCCTTGGGAAGAACCAGTGTTCGAGCAGGTTCTCAATCGATGGCCAGCCAGCGGCGGGCATTGTCGGCACACACCAGATCGCGGGTCGCGTCGTCCAGCTCCAGTGCGTCGATGCGGCCAGCGGGGTCTGGATCCATGATGGAAAACGGATAGTCCGTTCCCACCATTACCTGGGTCTCGCCGAAAACCTTCATGAGATGGCGAATGGTGGTCGCGTCGTACACCAGGCTGTCGTAGTACATGCAGCGCGCGGCCGTGCGCGGCTCGATGGCGATGCTTTGGCGCAGGTCGGGGAAAGTTTCCCAGGCGAACTGGAAGCGCGGCAACAGGGAGGCAAAGGTGCCCCCTCCGTGGCTGTAGGCAATGCGCAGCGATGGGTGTTTGGCCAGCGTCCCGCCCGAAATCATCGACGCCGCAGCCAGGCCGGTTTCGCCGGGGAAGGCCACCGCGGGTTGCAGGCTTGCCGGGCCGACCAGGCGATCGACGCCGGCGGGACGGATCGGATGCACGAAAATCGCCGCGCCCCATTTCGCCGCAGCCGCGAAGAAGGGCTCGAAACGCGGATCGCCGATCGGCACGCCATTGACGTTGGTGCCAATCTCCACGCCCGCCAGCTTGAGTTGATGCAGCGCGAAGTCCAGTTCGCGAATCGCCGCGTCCAGGTCCTGCAACGGCACCGCGGCAAGACCGGTAAAACGCTTTGGATCGCTGGCGACCATGGCCGCGATCGTTTCGTTGAGGTAGCGGCACATGGCGCTGCCATCGTCGGCGTCGAACCAGTAGGACAGCAGCTCGGGCATGGGAGACAACACATGGCGCGCTACGCGTCTTTTATCCATATCGTCCAGGCGAACCTGGCAATCCCAGCATTGGTGCGACACGGTTCGGTAGACCGAGCCCGAAACCATGACGTGCCGGTGGCACGCATGGGCCGAAGCCATGGATGGCCAGGGCACATTTGGATTGCGCCCGAGGTACGCGGGAAAGTTTTCGGGCACCACGTGCGTGTGGATGTCGATCAGGTCTCGAGCCGCGCTTGCCATGTCGCCTCCATCTGGACCGCCTCGACCGGGTCAACCCGGAACCACCGGCACTTCGGCAAACACCACGTCGTCCACCACGACGGTACGGTAGACCCGGACCGGCGTGAGCGCCGGATACCCCGTGGCCTCACCGGTGCGCACACAAAAGGTGCCCGAATGAAATGGGCAAACAATGTCTTCGCCAAACAATTCGCCTTCGGATAACGATGCCTCGCCATGGGTACAGGTGTCGTCGATGGCATGGAATTCGCCTTCGACGTTGAACACCGCCAGTGGCGGGTAATCCGGCATTTCAAACTTGATCGCCGAGCCGGGCGCCAGCGCGCTGGCGGCACATAGGGCGACTCTGCGTACTGCGTCGGTCATGGCAGGTTCCTTGACCCTTGTTGCGCGGGAATACCCCGACCGGAGGCCAGACTGGCGGCCGTAGTCATGGCTGCAAGCATGCTCCGGTGCTGGGCCACGCCTTTGCCGGCAATGTCGTAGGCACTACCGTGCGGCACGCTGAGCATGACATACGGCAAACCGATGTATACCGTGCATGCACCCTCGAAGCCGACCGTTTTGACCGCGATTTGGCCCTGATCGTGGTACATCGTGACGATGGCATCGAAGCGGCCCTCGATGGTCTGGCGAAACACCGCATCGGGCACCAGGGGCCCCTGGGCGTCGATGCCCAGCGCGCGCGCCGATTCGATGGCCGGCGTTATACGTTCGCGATCTTCCGCAAACATCGCGTGCGGGTTAATGCCGGCGACCGCGATGCGCGGCTTCGGCATGCCCCATTGCGCCAGGTTGTCGTGCACCAGGCGGATCACGCGCAACACCAGCTCAGGCGTTACGAGTTCGACGGCGCGCGTGATGCGGACGTGTTCGCTTAGCGGCACTACACGCAAAGGACCGGTGATACGCAGCATGAAAGTGCCTGCCGGCTGCAACGCATCGATGTCGGGCATGCGGCCGGTCATCTTTAGCGATGTGCTGTCCACCGGGCCCATGATGAAGCCCTGAATGGCTCCCTGCGCCCCCAACTCGCCCCCGAGCCGCATCCACTCCAGCACGGCCTGGCCGGACGCGGCCGATGCCTGGCCGAAAGGGCAGGCCGAAACGTCGAACCCTCCGGTGTCAAGTACCTGGATCGTGTCTTCTGCCCGCTCGAGTTGCGCAATCGAGGCGATGCGTTTGACCGGCAGCTTGACACCACTTACAGAGACGGCACGTTCCACGACGCCGGTGTCTCCGATCAAAAGCGGCTGGCACAGATGCTTCAGTTCACCGCTGGCGATGGCTTTAACGCTGACCTCCGGTCCGATACCGGCGGGGTCGCCGATCATGGTCGCAACTACCGGCAGGCCTGATGTCATGATGGGACGAAACTCACTCTGCCTGGGCGCCGGAAATCTTCACAATTTGGGCGAACTTCGCCTGGTCGGCGATCACCGTTTGCGTCAGAAATTCCGGGCTGGTGTTGGTAGCGGGCTCAAGACCGACGACCGCAAAACGGTTCACGGTATCGGGCAAGGCAACCGCCTTGGCAAGCGCCGCGGACAATTTGGCGATGATCGGCTTGGGAGTGCCGGCGGGCGCAAAAATGCCGATGCCGGCGGATTGGTCGAAATCGGCAATACCGGCTTCCCGCATGGCCGGCACGCTGGGTGCAAAAACCGAGCGGTTTTTGGAATTGCCGGCTATCAATTTAAGCTTGCCTTCCTTCACGAAGCCCTGAACAGCCGGCAGCGACGCAATCGCCATCGACACCTCGCCGCTAACCAGGGCGGGTATCGACTGAGAGCTGCCTTTATAGGGAACATGCAATATTTTCAGTCCCAGCGCGCTCTTGAATTC
>JANYBQ010000669.1 GCA_025360705.1 Betaproteobacteria bacterium
AGGCTGGATAGGTCCAACATTCGAGCTTGGAGTCCCGACCCGGATGACCTCCAGACCACGTTGGAAGAACACACTGAACATCTTCTGCCGAATCGCACCGAGCAAGATGTTCTCTACGAACTCCTGTTGAAACTCGGCCTCGACCTCGCCGTCCCCATCGAGACGCGCCAGATCGCCGGCAAGACCGTCCACAACATCGGCGCAGGCGCCTTGATGGCCTGCCTATCAGAGGGTATCGACCGCGACGTGGCCGAACCGCTCGCGTTGGGTATCGCGCAATGGCAGAAGGCGCAGGCAGAGGCTCTGCAAGCTGGTGGTGACGACACGAACAAACCCGTCGGCACCAAGCTCGTCTTCAAGGACAGCGCCTTCGCCGACGACGTGGCCAAAACCAACCTGGCCGCGATCCTGAGCCAGCAGGGTCTGAACGACGTGCGGAGCATCTAGATGGCCAGCCGCAAGCTGCCGTTGACAAGTGCCGGCATTCAACGCGGCAAGCGTGCTGGAGTGGCGCCCGCGACGGCGCACGACGTAAGGCTGGACCCGCTGCTGGCGGCGCTGCGCGAGCTGATTCAACAGGGGCGGCGGCAGGCTCTGCGCGCAGTGGACACGGTACAGGTGCAGACTTGTTGGCAAATTGGCCGGCACATCGTCGAGTTTGAGCAGGGCGGGGCCGAGCGCGCCGCGTTCGGTGCGCGGCTTTTGCCGCGATTGGCGGAGCGGCTGACGACGGAGTTCGGCTCTGGCTTCGACGCTTCCAACCTGCGGCATATGCGGCTGTTTTACCGGGCGTTCCCAATTCGTGACGCACTGCGTCACGAATTGAGCTGGACGCACTACCGCGCCCTGGCGCGGGTCGAGCGCGAGGCAGCACGCCAGTGGTACATGAACGAGGCGGTGAAGCTCAACTGGAGCGCGCGGGCACTTGACAGGCAGATCAGCACCCTCTACTACGACCGTCTTCTGCTGAGCCGCGACAAGGCCAGCCTGGCGATGGAGGCCCAGGGCCTTCTTGCGCCGCTGCAGGCCACACCACGTGAGTTCGTGCGCGACCCGGTGCTGCTTGAGTTTCTGGGCCTGCCCGGCATCGGCAAACTCCTGGAGTCAAAGCTCGAACAGGCGTTGATGGACAAGCTGCAGAGCTTCCTGCTGGAGCTGGGCAAGGGCTTTGCATTCGTGGCCCGCCAGCAGCGCATCAGCACCGAGACGCAGGACTTCTACATCGACCTTGTCTTCTACAACTACCTGCTTCGATGCTTTGTGTTGTTCGACTTGAAGACAGGGAAGCTGGCGCATCAGGACATCGGGCAGATGGATATGTATGTGCGCATGTACGACGACCTGCGCCGCAACCCGGGCGATAACCCGGCGGTGGGCATCATCCTGTGTGCCGACAAGGACGCGTCCGTGGTTCGCTACTCGGTGCTGGCCGGCAGCGAGCAACTCTTCGCCAGCAAATACCGGCAGACCAACAAGACCAAGAAGAAAAACCCATGAAGCTGCAGTTCGAACACAACCTGGACTACCAGCTGGCCGCGATCAACGCGGTATGCGACCTGTTTGCCGGGCAAGAGGTTTGCCGGACCGAGTTCACGGTGACGGCACCGCGCTCTTTGTATGCGGACGATGGCGCGCAGGGCGACCTGCCGGGAATGCCGGGTAGTGGCATTCAGTTGGGCCTGGGTTTGGCCGAGTCCGACCTCGGCATTGGCAACCGCCTGCAGCTTTTGCCCGAAGACCTGCTGGCCAACCTGAACAGGGTGCAGACGCGCCACGGCCTGAAGCCGAGCGACAACCTGGCGTCGCGTGACTTCACGGTAGAGATGGAGACCGGCACGGGCAAGACCTATGTGTACTTGCGCAGCGTGTTCGAGCTGAACAAGCGTTTCGGCTTTACCAAGTTCATGGTCGTGGTGCCCTCGGTAGCGATCAAGGAAGGTGTTTATAAAAGCCTGCAAATCATGGCGCCGCACTTCCAGTCGCTCTACAGCGGCCAGCCGTTTGAATACTTTCTGTACGACTCAGCCAAGCTGAACCAGGTGCGCAACTTCGCCACCAGCCAGCACTTGCAGGTGATGGTGGTGACGGTGGGCTCCATCAACAAAAAAGACGTGAACAACCTGTACAAACCCAGTGAGAAGACAGGCGATGACAAGCCCATCGATTTGATACGCGCGACTCATCCGATCTTGATAGTCGACGAGCCGCAAAGCGTGGATGGCGGACTGGAAGGGCGTGGCAAGGAAGCTCTGGATTCTATGAACCCGTTGTGCACACTGCGCTACTCGGCCACCCACGTGGATAAGCACCACATGGTGTACCGGCTGGATGCGATCGACGCGTACGAACGGCAACTGGTCAAGCAGATCGAAGTGGCTTCGGCCGAAGTGGACGGCGCGCGCAACCGGGCCTTTGTGCGTTTACAAGCCGTGCGCGCCAAAGGTGGGACTGTTCTGGCGCAACTGGAGCTGGACGTGCAACAAGGCGCCCATGTCGTGCGCAAGGACGTGTGGGTGCAGGACGGCGACGATCTGGAGCAACACACCGGCCGGCAGCTATACGCCAACTTCCTGGTTGGCGAAATTCAAGCGCCGTCTGGAAAACGCGCTGGCGACGGGCGAGTCGAAATTCGTATGCCCGGCGGCGAGCAGTGGCTGGACAAGGGCGCTGCCATTGGTGACGTGGATGGCGACGCCATCAAGCGCCAGATGATCAAACGCACCATCGAGGAACACCTGAAAAAGGAACTGCGCCTGGGCCCGCAAGGCATCAAGGTGCTGAGCCTGTTTTTCATCGACAAGGTAGATTTCTACCGGCAGTACAACGACGCCGGGCAGGCGGTCAAGGGCAAATACGCGCTGATGTTCGAGCAGGAGTATGCAAGGCTCGCGCGCAACCCGGCGTACCAAAGCCTGTTCACCGAGATCGACCTGGCGGTGGCGCCCGGCGAAGTCCACGACGGCTATTACTCCGTCGACAAGAAGGGCACTTGGACCGACACCGCCGAGAACAATCAAGGCAACCGCGACAACGCCGAGCGGGCCTACAACTTGATCATGAAAGACAAGGAGCGGCTGCTCAGCTTTGAGACGCCGCTCAAGTTCATCTTCTCGCACTCAGCGCTGCGCGAGGGTTGGGACAGCCCGAACGTTTTTCAAATCTGCAACTTGCGCGAAATGAGCACCGAGCGCGAGCGCCGGCAGACGATTGGCCGCGGCCTGCGACTGGCCGTGAATCAACAGGGTGAGCGGCTGCGCGGATTCGCCATCAATACGCTGACCGTGGTGGCCAATGAGAGCTACGAAACCTTCGCCGAGAACCTGCAACGCGAGATCGAACAGGACACCGGCATACGTTTCGGTATCGTCGAGAGTCATCAGTTCGCAGCACTTGCGGTGATGGGTGCCGACGGACAACCCAAGGCCATGGGCGTCGATTTGTCAAAACAGCTATGGGAGCACCTGAAGGATGCCGGGCTTATCGACATTCGCGGCAAGGTGCTGGACGACTTGCGCAAGGCGCTCAAGGACGGCAACCTGGTGTTGCCCGAGATATTTTCCAGCGCCCGCCAGTCAATACTCCATCTGCTGCACAAGCTCGCCGGCAAACTGGACATCAAGGATGCCAACCAACGCGCGACCGTGAAGCTGCGCCGTGAAGTATTTTTGAGCAAAGACTTCAAGGCGCTTTGGGAACGCATCAAGCACCGCACGACCTACCGCGTGCAGTTTGACAACCCGTTGCTGATCCGGCGTTGCGCCGACACCTTGCGCCAGCATTTGACCGATGCCCCGGTCACCCGCACGCGGCTGCGCTTTCGCACCGCCACCGTGCTGATCAGCCAGGGCGGCGTGGACACCAAGGCAACCGCCACGAGCAACTTCGTGGCTATGACCGAAGCCGACATTCCGCTGCCCGACCTGCTGACTGAGCTGCAGGACCGGACCCAGCTGACACGCAAGAGCATCGTGCAAATCCTGACCGGCAGTGGACATCTCGACGACTTCAAGCTCAACCCGGCGCAGTTCATCGATGTTGCGGCCGAGTGCATCAACCGCACCAAACGGCAGGCGCTGGTGGATGGCATCAAGTACCGCCGTTTGGGCGATGGCGAGTACTACGCTCAGGAGCTGTTCGAGCAGAAAGAGCTAACGGGCTACCTGACCAACATGCTTGACGCCGCGAAGTCGGTTCATGAGAAGGTGGTGTACGACTCGGCGACCGAAAAGCAATTCGCGGAGGACCTGGAAGAGAACTCCGCAGTGAAGTTATATGCCAAGCTGCCGGGCTGGTTCACCATCGCCACGCCGCTTGGCGGCTACAACCCGGACTGGGCGGTAGTGGTGGACATGAACGGTGAAGAAAAGCTGTTCTTTGTAGTCGAGACCAAAGGCAGTCTGTTCGACGACGCGCTGCGCGACGCCGAGGTTGGCAAGATCCTATGCGGCAGTGAGCACTTCGAAAGCCTGGCAACTAACCCCAACGCGGCAAAGTTTGTCCGGACGACAAGCGTCGGCGATTTTGAGAAGCATTGGTAGCTAACGTTGCCTCTACTCCCCCGCCTGCTGCAACGCCCACATCTGCGCGTAGCGCCCGTTGAGCGACAGCAACTGCGCGTGTGACCCGCGCTCTGCGATGCGCCCGGCGTCCATCACCAGAATCTCGTGGGCGTCCACCACGGTGGACAGGCGGTGCGCGATCACCAGCGTGGTTTTGTTCTTCGCCACGCTCTGCAACTCGGCCTGTATGGCGCGTTCGTTGGCTGAGTCGAGCGCACTGGTGGCCTCGTCGAAGATCAGGATCGGCGGGTTCTTGAGCAGGGTGCGCGCTATTGCCACGCGCTGCTTTTCACCGCCCGACAATTTCAGGCCGCGCTCGCCCACGGTAGCGTCGTAACCGGCCGGTGTGCCGACAATGAAGTCGTGGATTCGCGCGGCGCGCGCGGCCTCCACCACCTGTTCATGGCTGGCGCCGGGACTGCCGTAGGCAATGTTGTATTCGATCGTGTCGTTGAACAGCACCGTGTCCTGCGGCACGATGCCGATGGCACGGCGCAGGCTGGCCTGGGTCACTTCCCGGATGTCCTGCCCGGCGATCGTGATACGGCCCTGCTGCACGTCGTAGAAGCGGAACAACAAACGCGACAGCGTGGACTTGCCGGCGCCCGACGGCCCGACCACCGCGACCGTCTTGCCAGCCGGTATCACGAACGAGATGTCATGCAGGATGGTCCGGCCGGCAGCCGCATTACCTTTGGCGCTGGTGTCGTAGGCAAAATTCACGTGTTCAAACCTGACGTCCGGTTCGCCACTCACGTGCAAGGGCTGCGCGCCCGGGTGATCGGCAATCTCGCGCTCCTTCTCCATCAGCTTGAACATCTTGTCCAGGTCGGTCAGGCTTTGCTTGATCTCGCGGTACAACACGCCCAGAAAACCCAGCGGGATATAGAGCTGGATCATGAAGGCGTTGATCATCACCAGGTCGCCCAGGGTCATGCGGCCGTCCACCACGCCCAGCGTGGCGCGGTACAACATCGCCACCAGCCCGATCGCGATGATGAGTTGCTGGCCAGTGTTGAGCAGGCTCAGCGTGGTCTGGCTCTTGACCGCGACACGCCGGTAATGCTCCAGGTTATGGTCGTAGCGCTTGGCTTCGAAATCCTCGTTGTTGAAATATTTGACCGTCTCGTAGTTGAGCAGAGAGTCGATCGCACGGGTGTTGGCGGTCGAATCCGCCTCGTTCATCTGCCGGCGAAATTTCGAGCGCCACTCGGTCACGGTCACGGTAAAAGTCACGTAGAACACCAGCGCGATGATGGTGATCCAGGCGAACCAGACGTCGAACTTGACGGCCAGCAGCGTCAGCACCAACGCCACCTCGATCAGCGTCGGGATGATGCTGTAAAGCGAATAGGAAATCAGCGAATGCACACCGCGCGTGCCGCGTTCGATGTCGCGCGACATGCCGCCGGTCTG
>JANYBQ010000674.1 GCA_025360705.1 Betaproteobacteria bacterium
ATCTCCTGGCCTACGTCCGCAGCAATCTGTTCTACTTTGATTTTTTCGCCAGCAGCAACCCGATATTGCTTGCCACCGGTTTTTATGACCGCGTACATATTGACCTCTCGTTTCAGGTGCGAACCCAATTCCGCACAGCCCAAGATTATAGCATTGTCTCCAAGTACGGTTAGTTGCCGGGAATCCTCCTGCCGCTCCAGTCACCTCCTTTCTATAATCGCCCTCCAACACCGCTGTCGATCCTTTGCAAATCCACCCCCTTCCACCGCCACCAGCGCTTTCAATCATCGCCCAGGATATGCGCGACGTCGATGACGTCATCGCGCGACGTCTGGAGTCCGGTGTTCCGCTGGTCGGCCAAGTGTCGCGTTACATAATCGCGGCAGGCGGAAAACGGTTGCGGCCGGCGCTTTTGTTACTCACGTGCGGGGCGCTCGACTACCGCGGGGAGCAACGGTTCAATCTGGCTGCGGTCGTTGAATTCATCCATACGGCTACCTTGCTGCATGACGATGTGGTCGATGGCTCCGCACTGCGGCGCGGCAATGCCACCGCAAATGAAACTTTCGGAAATCCGGCCAGTGTGCTGGTTGGCGATTTTCTATATTCCCGCGCATTCCAGATGATGGTGGAAGCGCAAAACATGAAAGTCATGCGGGTGCTCGCGGACGCAACGAATGTGATAGCGGAAGGTGAAGTTCTGCAGTTAATGAATATGCACAACGCGGCGCTGGACGAAACCGGTTATCTGAACGTGATTCGTTCCAAGACCGCCAAGCTTTTTGAAGCCAGTGCCAGGGTTGGCGCGATTCTGGCGGGTGCATCCTTTGAGATGGAGGAAGCCAGCGCCGAGTATGGCCAAGCTCTGGGTACCGCTTTTCAGGTAATCGATGATGTACTTGACTATGCAGGCGATGCCGCGGTAATGGGCAAGAGCCTGGGGGACGATCTGCGCGAAGGCAAAGCCACCTTACCGCTGATCTCCGCCATTCAGCGGGGCACGCCAAGCCAGAAAGCCGTGGTTCGGGCAGCTATAGAAACCGGCGCGGTGGAAATGCTCGATGAGGTAATTGCCATCGTCAAGGAAACCGGTGCGCTCGACTTTTCGCGCCGCGCCGCGGCACAGGAAGCGCAGCGCGCGATGGCAGCCGCGGAGAAGCTTCCGCAAGGGCCGCACGCGGCGTGTTTGGTACAATTGGCCAGCCAACTGCTGGAGCGCGACAATTGATTTTCAATGGTTTCGCTCCCATCGGGGTGTAGCTTAGCCTGGTAGAGCGCTACGTTCGGGACGTAGAGGCCGGAGGTTCGAATCCTCTCACCCCGACCACACAATCTTCTGTTGTCAAAAACGTCCACCGGAGTGACTCCAGTCCACTTTCGATTTACATCGTTAGTGCAATCGGGGATGATTAGGCGAATCCGTTTTGACGTAGTACATTTTCAGGCCATGTCCGTAGTCGATACAGCAAACCGCGAATCCAATTCCATTGCCTTGCCGGGTCTGGGTCGAGCGCTGATATTGGCCGGTAAATTGGGCCAGAAGTCGGCCGAAGACATTTACCGAAAGGCCTCATCGGGACGTACCAGCTTTATCGCCGAACTGACCGGCTCAGGCGCGGTTTCACCGTCCGACCTTGCCCACACCATGTCGTCCGCCTATGCCGCGCCGCTCGTGGATCTGGATGCAATCGATGCCCAGCGGCTGCCCAAGGGCCTGCTGGACGGCAAGATTTGCCAGGCTTACCGCGTGGTGGTGCTCAGCAAACGCAACAATCGCCTGACCGTCGCGACCGCTGACCCTTCCGATCAGGAAGCAGTGGAGAAGATCAAGTTTGCCACCCAGCTGGGTCTGGACTGGGTCATCGCCGAATACGACAAATTGTTGAAGCTAGTGGACGTCAACTCCGCCAGCACCACCGAAACGATGGAGGAAATCATCGGTGGTGAATTCGAGTTCGATGAGGCCGCCGCCGATGGCGTTTCCGACAACGACCAGCCCGGTGTTTCCGAAGTCGAAGACGCGCCGGTTGTCAAGTTTTTGCACAAAATGCTGCTGGACGCATTCAGCATGCGCGCATCCGACCTCCACTTCGAGCCTTACGAACACACCTATCGCGTGCGCTTCCGTATCGATGGTGAATTGCGCGAGATCGCGGCCCCACCTATCGCTATCAAGGACAAGCTGGCCTCGCGTATCAAGGTGATATCGAAAATGGATATCTCGGAAAAAAGAGTGCCGCAGGACGGCAAGATGAAATTGAAGGTCGGCCCCAACCGGGTAATCGATTTTCGCGTCAGCACCTTGCCAACATTGTTTGGCGAAAAGATCGTAATCCGGATTCTCGACCCCAGCAGCGCCAAGCTGGGGGTTGACGCGCTCGGCTACGAACCAGAAGAAAAAAAACGTTTGATGGATGCCATCAGCAGGCCTTACGGCATGATTTTGGTCACCGGCCCCACTGGCTCCGGCAAGACCGTGTCCTTGTATACCTGCCTGAATTTGCTGAACAAGCCAGGGGTCAACATCGCGACCGCCGAGGACCCGTCGGAAATCAATTTGCCTGGCGTCAACCAGGTCAACGTGAACGACAAGGCGGGTCTGACTTTCGCGGTGGCCCTGAAGTCGTTCCTGCGCCAGGATCCGGACATCATCATGGTGGGTGAGATCCGTGACCTCGAAACCGCGGATATCGCGATCAAGGCCGCACAGACCGGACACCTTGTGCTGTCGACCCTGCACACCAACGATGCTCCCACGACGTTGACACGCATGCGCAATATGGGCATTGCGCCTTTCAATATCGCATCTAGCGTGATACTGATAACGGCGCAGCGACTGGCGCGCCGGCTCTGCGCAAATTGCAAAACGACCATCGATATTCCACAGAAGGCCTTGCTGGACGCGGGCTACAAGCCCGATGAAATCGATAACTCATGGACCACGTATCGGCCCGTCGGCTGTTCGATATGTAACGGAGGCTACAAGGGCCGGGTTGGCATTTATCAGGTCATGCCAATCACCGAGGAAATCCAGCGAATCATCCTGCGAGATGGCAGTGCGCTTGATATCGCTAAACAAGCGGCAAGCGAAGGTGTTGAATCCCTGCGCAGGTCCGGCCTGCATAAAGTCAAACTGGGTCTGACTTCGCTCGAAGAAGTTCTCGCCGTAACCAACGAATAAAAAAAGGATCCGAGGACCCTATGGCTACTACCGCGAAGGCTAAGCAAACCAGCGAATCGGTCTACGAGTGGGAAGGCAAAGACCGCAATGGCAAGCAGGTACGCGGTGAGACCCGGGCCTCCGGCGAAAATCAGGTTCGTGCCTCGTTGCGGCGCCAGGGTGTCACGCCCAGCAGGATAAAACGGCGGCGTACGGGTGGGGGCGCCTCCATCAAGCCAAAAGACATGGCGATTTTCACGCGTCAGTTGGCCACCATGATGAAGGCCGGCGTTCCCCTGCTGCAGGCATTCGACATCGTGGGGCGAGGCAATCCGAATCCCCGTGTCACCCGACTGCTAAATGACATTCGTACAGACGTCGAAACCGGTACTTCCCTTAGCGTTGCATTCCGCAAATTCCCGCTTTATTTCGATAATTTATATTGCAATCTGGTTGAAGCCGGCGAGTCGGCCGGTATCCTAGATCAGTTGCTGGACCGGCTTGCTGTGTATATGGAGAAGACCGAAGCGATCAAGTCAAAGATCAAATCGGCGCTGATGTATCCGATCACGGTTTTGATCGTGGCGTTCGTCGTGGTGTCGGTCATCATGATTTTTGTGATTCCCGCATTTAAAGAGGTGTTCGCGAACTTCGGCGGGGAGCTGCCGGTGCCGACCTTGATGGTCATCGCATTGAGCGAGTTTTTTATCAAATACTGGTACCTGATTTTTGGAGGCATTGGCGGTGGGGTGTATTTTTTCCTGGAAGCCTGGAAG
>JANYBQ010000004.1 GCA_025360705.1 Betaproteobacteria bacterium
CCGGCGGGCGTCTTCTTCCGGGTCGTTGACCACCATGGGAAATTCGCCATGCGACTCCTCGAACAGCCGGCACATGCCCTTGAAGCTCAGGCTGAAAATGGTTTCGAATTCCCCGCCCCGCACCATCTGTCCCCGGGTAACGATGTCATTGCTCTGCTGCGTTCCGTACAGGTATGGCCACAAGAGCCGGCACAGCGGGTGGGTCGCGGCCAACCGGTTGCGGGTCGCGATGGCCAAGGGTGCGGCACTGGCCAGATGGACCCAGTTGAAATGGCGCACCAGTGACAAATGGGTGGTGGCGGAACACAGGGCTATCTTCTTGGACAACTCCCAGGTTGGGTCCGTCGGCGCTGCCGACCCGAGCGCGCTATCAATTTGAAAAGCCTGCAATGCGCGCCGCACCGGATCGACCTTGAAGAGGACTTTCGCACCCAGTTTATGCAGGCCCTTGTGGTGTTCGTATTCTCCGAGCCGTGCAAGATCCCATTGGAAAACCCCATCACTTTCCCGCTCCAGGTAACACGCGTAGGGTCCCCGGACCGCCAGCGATCCGAGATCGGGGCTGCCGAGGAACTCGGGTGGCAGTTCGGGCGCGGGGTACCTGCTGCGGTGCAGCCGGGTGAACGCGCTTTTCAAGGCGCGCTGGGGGTCGGCATTGATGGACGGCAAGCCATGCTGCATGGGCGGATAGGCCTTGTAGAGCCAGACCTGGAACTTGTAGAGCAGGGTTTTAGACGCGGCTCTTTCGTCGGGCGGGATCTGGTCCGGGTGACACACCATGATGCTTTCGATCGGAATGGCGGGAGCGGCGGCGCGCATGGGCACGGGCTTGATCACGCGGCCGTTGTCGGTCGGAATCGGTATGTCCAAAGGGCGATTGAGTGCCATCTTCACCCAGCCCAGAAGATTCCAGAAGGTCTTTCGAAAGAACCACTCGATCATTCTGGTTCTACGATCTAGGCGCGTTGCGCATCGCCGCGCCATGGATCGGCCTTCAGCTCCGGATCGCAGGCACGCAAGGGATGCCGTTCGGCGGACAGAACCGCGTCCGTGTCCCAGGGCTCGAAGGCGTTGCGGATGTTGGCCAGGCCGGTCGCCCCGAGCTCCGGGTAGTGGCGCAGGAGCACGGTCTTGATGTCCACATCGTCGATCCAGCGCAGCCCTTCGGGGGAATACACGTCATCGTTGTAGCTATCGGTGTAAAAGCGGTCCGCCTGCAATCTGCGTGTGGCGTTGAGCAGAAAAATGGAAAACATGGTTTCGCCGAACCCGAATCCGGTCGGCCGATGCCCTTCGGCCAACGTGCCCACGAGCAGATCGAGTTTTTCCACGTCGGCTGGGTTGTTGCCGTAGACCTGCTTGAGCTTTCGCACGTCTTCGATGGAGTCGGTCAAATCCTCGAATATGCGGATTGGGTTGAGGCCCAGCTGCCGGCGAAACTCGTTGTAGCGCGGCACGCCACGCTCGCGCGCGCGCACGATGTCCACGGTGCCCATGTCGAAGAACGGGTTGCCCGGAATGCTCAGCTCCTGCATAAAACGCGGGTAGTTGTTCAGCACCAGCGCACCGGGGTGTTGCGTGCCGAACGAATACAGCAGATCGGCGATGGCGAAGCGGCTGGTGATCTTGCCCGACCCGGACTGGCGGGTCGCATGGAACGGCACGCGTTCCTCGCCTCCAGTGCCCGTGGCCCGGCGCAGCGTAAGTGTTTCGGGCAGCAGGGAATGCAGGCGGTAGATCTCGACGAACTCCTCGGTCAGCCCGAACGACCTGCCGTGTTTGTCGATCGGGTTACCGACGACACCGCCCATCTCGGGGTTGCGGACGTTGATGTCGGCCACGGTCTTGCGGTCCTTGCCCTTACGCAGCACGTTGGTGAAGCCACCGTACCAGTTCATGTTGACCCCGAAATTCAGCGCCGGATTAGGCAGTATGGCCGGGGTCCACTCCACGGTGTGAATCTTGGCCATCACCGCGGCGTTGATCAGGCGCGCCACGTTGAACAGGCGGTTGTCGTCCCACTCCGGATACACCGATGCCAGGTGGTCGCAGATGGCGTTGTGTTCGCGCACGAAAAGCGTGTGCAACAAGGCCAGGCCGACCCACCAGTTGCGGGTGA
>JANYBQ010000005.1 GCA_025360705.1 Betaproteobacteria bacterium
CTGAAGAGTATGGAGGAAGGCGTGGTGCTGGCCTTGCGGGATATCAGCCAACGTGCGGGGCATGAGCGGGCCGAAGTAGGGCAGTTCTTCCTTTGTACGCGCGCCGAAGAACAGCATCAGTTTGCCGCCTTCGAACTTGCCGCTGGCGCGCAGGCGGCGCCGCCACTCGGTCATAGCGCGCATGGGGGCGCTGCCGGTGCCGGTGCAGATCATCACGATGTTGGAGCGCGGGTGGTTGGGCATCAGGAACGAGGTGCCGAACGGGCCTATGACCTTGACCGTGTCGCCCACCTTGAGGTCGCACATGTAGTTGGAGCAGATGCCGCGCACCGGCTGGCCCTGGTGGTCGGAGGTGACGCGCTTGATGGTCAGCGACAGGTTGTTGTAGCCGGGCCGCTCGCCGTTGCGCGGGCTGGCCAGCGAATACTGGCGCGCGTGGTGGGCCTTGCCAAGCGCGTCCAGGCCCGGCGCAACGATGCCGATCGACTGCCCCTCCAGCAGCGGAAAAGGCATGGCGCCCATGTCCAGCACGATGTGGTGCGTCATGTTCTCGGTACCGGCCTCGTTGACCTGGAAGTTGCCCACCACCGTGGCGGTGGTCGGATTCTTGGGGCCGTACAGG
Source organism: Betaproteobacteria bacterium (assembly GCA_025360705.1). Lineage (GTDB taxonomy): Bacteria > Pseudomonadota > Gammaproteobacteria > Burkholderiales > Burkholderiaceae_C > CAISIP01. The sequence continues at coordinate 623 of JANYBQ010000005.1, forward strand.
TTGGTGTAAGGGTGCGCTGCGGACCAGGGCGGAACGGTGGCGCCGTAGGCTGCGGAGCTGAATCGTGTCTCTACCGTGTTCACCGCCTGCGCCGTTGACTGCAGCACGTCCGCGGGTAGGTCGTCCACACGGCCAGACGCTACGCCGGCGGCCGCTAGCTGGTCGTCTGTCAACTCGGGCGGCAACTCGTTCCATGTCAGCTGTTGCGCCGTGGAATACGCCGAGCTGCGCGGCACGATACGCCAGTTGTCGATAGACCCGGTAGGGCAGGGCGAGATACACGCCATGCAGGCATTGCAGATGTCCGCGTCGACGACATAGTTCAGGTCGTCGTGCGTGATGGCATGCACCGGGCAGGTGGCCTCGCAGGTGTTGCAGCGGATGCAAATCTCGGGGTCGATCAGGTGCTGCTTCAGGGCGGCAGTGTCCACAGGCGTTTCAAGCACGGCGTTCATGATGGCTTTCCTGCAAATGACCTCAACGGATTTCAGCCAAAACGGACATATTCAAAATTCTGCGATTGCTTGTTGATGCCGATCGGCGGCGGTGCGATCCATCCGGCGAATTTACCCGGTTCGGAGACGCTGCCCATCAGCGAGGCCACGAAAGCGCGATCCTCCGCCGTGGGCAGCCACTGGCGTTCATGCTCGGCCCATTGCGCTTCGCTGACGACCTGGCCTTCGGGGCTCACACGTACCGCGGCCAGCCCGCCGATTCGGCGGTTGAAAGCTTTGTGCGGCGCGGTCAGCCGCATCGGCAGGCCGGCTTTTTCGATGACCCGGTTCCAGCGGCCGATGCCGGCTATCGAGTCCTTGATGAAGTCGTCGCGCAGCACTTCGTTGAGAGCGTTGAGCATCGGCACTTCCTTCTCCACCAGCTGTCCGTCCTGCACCGTCAATACCTTGTAGCTGCGACCCTGCAGCCGGTGGTCGTCGTCGCGTTTGGTTTCTTCATACCGGCCCTTGATCCCGGAGTTGTAGAAGATGGCCGCATTGCTGGATTCGTCGGCGCCGAACAGGTCGATGGTCACGCTGTAGTGGAAGTTGACGTAGCGCTGAATGGTCTGCAGGTCCACCACGCCGGCCGCGCGGATTTTGGCCGGGTCGTCGGTTTTGAGCTGGTTCATCGCCTCGCAGGTGCGGGCGATCACGCGCGACACGCCGCTCTCGCCGACGAACATGTGGTGCGCTTCTTCGGTCAGCATGAACCGCGTGGTCCGTGCCAACGGGTCGAAGGCGCTTTCGGCCAGCGCGGCGAGCTGGAACTTGCCGTCGCGGTCGGTGAAATAGGTGAACATGTAGAAGGCCAGCCAGTCCGGCGTCTTCTCGTTGAAGGCGCCCAGGATGCGCGGATTGTCCGCGTCGCCCGAGTTGCGCTTTAGCAGGGCATCGGCTTCTTCACGCCCGTCGCGGCCAAAATATTTGTGCAGCAGGTAGACCATGGCCCACAGGTGCCGTCCTTCTTCGACGTTGACCTGGAACAGGTTGCGCAAGTCGTATTGCGACGGTGCGGTCAGGCCCAGGTGGCGCTGCTGCTCCACCGACTCCGAGGTGTACTTGCGCACGGCGGTCAGCGTCGATCCGCAGGGCTGGGCGAGCTTCGGCCATGTGAA
>JANYBQ010000067.1 GCA_025360705.1 Betaproteobacteria bacterium
TTGTTCGGGAAACACCGTCTTGAACGGTTCCAGTGCCTGAAGCGCGGACTCCTGTTCTTCAATCAACGGTAGCAGCGCCTGGCCCAGACAAAACAGATTCCAATAGGCAATCTGGGGCTGCTTGTTGAACGCATAGCGGCCCTGGCTGTCGGAGTGATTGCAGACATGATTCGGGTTGTACGCATCCAGAAACTGAAATGGACCGTAGTCGATCGTCAGCCCGAGAATGCTCATGTTGTCGGTATTCATGACGCCATGGCAGAAGCCCACAGCCTGCCACTGCGCCAGCATTTCGGCCGTGCGTTCACTCACTGCTTCCAGCAAGGCGGCATAAGGATTGCCCGCGAAACGTTCGGTATCGCGGCAATGCGGGTAAAACTTGTCGATCACATAATCGGCCAGCAGTTTAAGTTTTTCGGCTTGCCCGCCGTAAGAGAAATGTTCGAAATGGCCGAAACGGATAAAGCTCGGTGCGCTACGCGCCACCACGGCGGCCGTTTCGACCAGCTCGCGGCGCACCGGCGCATCCGAGCCGGTGACGCACAAGGCTCGGGTGGTTGGAATGCCCAGGGCAAACATGGCTTCGGAACATAAAAATTCGCGGATCGAACTGCGCAAGACCGCGCGGCCATCCCCCATACGCGAATAAGGCGTGGGGCCGGCGCCCTTGAGCTGCAACTCGCGTGTGCCGCCGCCGGGGATTTCAATCTCGCCCAGCAGAATCGCACGCCCGTCGCCCAATTGGCCGGCCCATTGGCCAAACTGGTGTCCGCTGTAAACGCTGGCCAAAGGCTGCGATCCGGGCAACACCAGATTGCCGGTCAACATGTCCAAGGCGTGTCGGGATCGCATCCACCCGGAGTCCAGACCAAGTTCCATGGCCACCCCTCGACTGCTTGCGACCCAATAAGGCGACGGCAGTTCCGTGGGCGACAAACGCGTAAAAAACGCCGGGTCCAGAGCGGCAAAACTGTTGCGCCAATTCGGTATTTTGAAACCGGAAAGCGCAGCGTGCGCGGCCGGGGGCGAAGCCAAGTCTTGGGCCAATGTCAGGGGCATGTCCATACATCAATTGTCCCGCACTTGAAGTTGTACTGCCGTTTTGAGGGCAATCTCCACCCGAGGCTCTGTCCGCTGCGGGATACTACGGGCCTGCGACGAACAAACACCTACCGGAGACCGCCAATGCTCGGCTTGATGCAAAACCAACCCCTGATGATTTCATCGCTGATCGAATTCGCCGATCGGCACCATGGCGAGGGCGAAATTGTGTCGCGCCGGGTCGAAGGCGATATTCATCGTTACACCTACAAACAGGTGGCAGCGCGAGCACGCCAGCTGGCAAATGCTCTTGACACCCTGAACCTGGCGTTTAGCGACCGGGTCGCGACGCTGGCCTGGAATGGATACCGGCACTTGGAACTGTATTTCGGCGTGAGCGGGACCGGGCGTGTATTGCATACGCTCAATCCGCGCCTGCATCCGGACCAGATCGCCTGGATCGCCAACCATGCCGAAGACAAGGTACTGTTTTTCGATATGACCTTCCTGCCGATCATCAAGGCCATGCAGGGCAAAGCCACGACGATCCAGCATTACGTGGCTTTGTGCGATGCCGACAAGTTGCCGGCGGACTCCGGTGTCCCCGGGCTGATCAGTTACGAAGCCCTTATCGCGCCGCAAAAGTCCACTTACAGCTGGCCCGAATTCGACGAAACCTCGGCCTCCAGCATGTGCTACACCAGCGGCACCACTGGCAACCCCAAGGCTGTGCTGTACAGCCACCGTTCGACCATCCTGCACGCGTTCGCCGGCTGCATGCCGGACGCATTGAACATGAGTGCGCGCGACTCGGTGCTTCCTGTGGTGCCGATGTTCCACGTTAACGCCTGGGGCCTTCCTTACGCGGCGGCGATGACCGGTGCCAAGATGGTTTTCCCGGGACCGGCGATGGACGGCAAATCGATTTTCGAACTGATCGAGTCCGAGAAAGTCAGCTTCGCGGCCGGTGTGCCTACCGTGTGGCAAATGATGCTGGCGCATATGCATGCCGGGGGCTTGCGGTTTTCAACCCTCAAACGCACGGTCATCGGAGGATCCGCCTGTCCGCCGGCCATGATCACCGCTTTCAACGACGAATACGGGGTCGAGGTATTACACGCCTGGGGCATGACCGAGATGTCGCCGCTGGGCACGGTCTGTACGCTCAAGAACAAACACTTGCCCATGTCGGGAGAAGAGAAGATGAAGGTGCGCCTAAAACAGGGCCGCGGGCTTTATGGCGTGGACATGAAAATCGTTGATCCCGAAGGCGCCGCATTGCCGTGGGACGGCAAGACGTTCGGCGACCTGCTGGTCAAAGGCCCATGGGTGATCAGCGACTACTTCAAACCCGAAGGTGGTCCACCACTGGTGGACGGCTGGTTTCCCACCGGCGACGTAGCCACCATCGACGAGGACGGGTATATGCAGATCACCGACCGCAGCAAGGACGTCATCAAGTCGGGCGGGGAGTGGATCAGCTCGATCGACGTGGAAAACATCGCCGTCGCGCACCCCGCCGTGGCCATGGCTGCATGCATCGGCATCGCGCATCCCAAGTGGGATGAACGCCCGATCATCGCGGTGGTGAAAAAGCCCGGTGCCGAAGTGTCGCGCGAAGAATTGCTGAAGTTCTACGACGGAAAGATCGCCAAGTGGCAAATTCCCGACGACGTGGTGTTCGTGGACACCATTCCGCTGGGCGGCACCGGCAAGATGCAAAAAGCCAAACTGCGGGAAATCCTGAAAGACTACAGGTTCACGGGCGCCTGAACCGAGGTCCATGACTGCCGGGAGGCCTGCGCAATAACATCGCGCATCGGCTTGAAATCCAGCGGGCCGCCGGTTGTCCCAACCGGGACAAACACCGGCTGTCGCGCTGCCTGCACGCCCTACAATTAATCCGATTAAAAAGAACGACCGTTCTATTTTTCGCATGCATTCGATTGCACAGACTCACATTCCAAGGAAGTCAACATGAGCGCCGATTACAAAGTCCACGGTGATGTGGCCGTTATCACTCTGAACAATCCTCCGGTTAATGGTTTGGGACTCGCCACGCGTGTGGCCATCGCGGATGGCCTGAGCCGCGCAGATGCCGACGCGGCGGTGAAAGCCATCGTGATCACGGGCGCCGGGAAAGCGTTTTCCGGCGGAGCGGACATCAAGGAATTCGGTTCGCCCAAGTCGCTGCAGGAGCCCAATCTGCTGAGCGTGATATCAGCCATCGAAAACGCATCCAAACCGGTTGTGGCTGCCGTGCACTCGGTCGCCATGGGCGGAGGGCTCGAACTGGCGCTTGGCTGCCATTACCGCATCGCGGCCCCCGGCGCCAGCATTGCACTGCCCGAAGTCAAGCTCGGGTTGATCCCGGGGGCCGGCGGTACCCAGCGCCTGCCGCGTGTGCTGGGCGTGGAGGTAGCCCTGAATATGATCGTCAGTGGTGAGCCGCAAAAGAGCGAGCTGCTGGCCTCGTTGCCAGGACAGAAGCTGTTCGACAAGATGTCGGCGTCGGCAGCGTCGCTGGCTGAAGATGCGCTGGTGTTTGCCCGTGCCATGGCGGACGTCAGGCCATTGCCGTTGGTGCGCAACCTGCCGTGCAAACATCCGCTGGGCGATGCGTATTTTCAGTTCGCGCGCAATATGGTCGCCGGCATGTCCAAAAACTTTCCGGCACCGCTTAAATGCGTGGAGGCGGTAGAAGCAGCCACCCGCCAAAAGTTCGATCAGGGAGTGGTGACCGAGCGCGACATCTTCATCAACCTGATGTGGACACCCGAATGCAAGGCCTTGCGCCATCTGTTCATGGCGGAACGCGCCACTTCCAAGATACCCGACGTGCCGGCCGACACGCCGCAACGCAGCATCCAGTCGCTGGCCGTAATCGGTGCCGGCACCATGGGCGGCGGTATCTCGATGAATTTCCTCAACGCCGGCATTCCGGTCAAGCTGCTCGAGATGAAGCAGGAAGCGCTGGACCGCGGCATTGCGACGATTCGCAAGAACTACGAGTCGCAGGTCAAACGCGGCAAGCTCAAGCAGGACACGTACGAACAACGCATGGCTTTGCTGAGCAGCACGCTGAACTATGACGACCTGAAGGACGCCGACATGGTGATCGAAGCCGTGTTCGAAGAGATGGGCGTGAAAGAGGCGGTGTTCAAGAAACTGGATGAAGTCATGAAACCCGGCGCGATCCTGGCCAGCAATACCTCCACGCTGGACGTCGACAAAATCGCGGGATTCACGAAGCGCCCCCAGGACGTGATCGGCACGCACTTCTTCAGCCCGGCCAATGTGATGCGGCTGCTTGAAGTGGTGCGCGGCGGCAAGACCGGCAAGGATGTTCTGGCGACCGTCATGGCGCTGGGCAAGAAAATCAAGAAGACGACCGTGGTATCGGGGGTGTGCGACGGCTTCATCGGCAACCGTATGATCGAACAGTACAGCCGCCAGGCGGGGTTTCTGCTCGACGAGGGCTGTACACCGGCCCAGGTCGACAAGGCGGTGGAGAAGTTCGGCTTCGCGATGGGGCCGTTTCGCATGGGTGACCTGGCCGGCAACGACATCGGATGGGCGATTCGCAAGCGCCGCGCCACCGAGCGCGCCAACATGAAATACAGCAAGACCGCCGACCGATTGTGCGAACTCGGGCGCTTCGGCCAAAAGACCGGCGCGGGCTGGTACGACTACCAGGCCGGCAAACGCGATGCGATCCCTTCGACCCTGGTGGTGAAGATGATCGAAGACCACCGCATGTCGCTTGGAATTACGCCACGCAAGATTTCCGATGATGAAATCGTGCAGCGCCTGGTGTTCTCTTTGGTCAACGAAGCGGCGCGTATTCTGGAAGACGGTATCGCGTCCAAGGCCAGCGACATCGACATGGTCTACATCACCGGTTATGGCTTCCCGATGTTCCGCGGTGGCCCGATGAATTACGCCGACCAGTTTGGCCTGTTCAACGTGGTGCAGGCGATGCACCGGTTCGCGAAGAATCCGATGGACGACGCCGAGTTCTGGAAACCCGCGCCCTTGCTGAGCCGACTGGTGGCCGAAGGCAAGACTTTCAACTGATTGCATTGGTAGCAACCTGCCGGTAGACAAAACATGATCAAGCGGCTACTGCTGGGCATCGCGGTTTTGTTGTTTCTGCTGGTCGTCGTGCTGGCTGTCAATACGCTGCGCAAAGGGTCGCGCCAACTCGATGTGCCGCCGCTGCCGCCGCTGGCGATCGACAAGGCCGGAGCCAGCGCGCGGCTAGGCGAAGCCGTAAGGGCGCGCACCATAGCCTCAGGCACGGATGCAGCCCAGAACGCGGACCAGTTCGTGCAATTGCACGCGATGCTGCAGGCGCGTTACCCGAAGACGCATGCCGCCCTCAAGCGCGAAGTCGTTGGAGGCTTGAGCCTGCTCTACACCTGGCAGGGCAGCGACCTAAAGGCCCGGCCCATCATGCTGATGGCGCACCAGGATGTGGTGCCGATCTCGCCCGGCAGCGAAAAGCAATGGACCGTCGATCCGTTTTCCGGCGCGCTAAAAGATGGCTTTGTGTGGGGACGCGGCGCCTGGGACGACAAGGGCAACCTGATCGCGCAGATGGAAGCGGTCGAGATGCTGGTGGGTAGCGGCTACCAGCCCAAACGAACCGTGTACCTGGCTTTCGGAGCCGACGAAGAGATAGCGGGCGAACGCGGTGCGGCGCGTATAGCCGCATTGCTGAAGGAGCGCGGCGTGCGGCTGGACTTCGTAATCGACGAAGGACTGCTGATTACCGAAGGCATCGTGCCCGGTCTGTCCAAGCCGGCCGCGCTTATCGGCGTGGCGGAAAAAGGCTATCTTTCTGTAATTTTGAAAGTGCCGGGCGTACCAGGTCATTCCTCCATGCCGCCGCCTAGGAACACCGGAGCCATTGCCATGATGAGCGCCGCCTTGAGGCGCATAGACGACGACCAACTGCCAGCCGGGATACGCGGCATCGCGGCCGAGATGTTCGCTACCGTGGCGCCCGAGATGAATGGTTTTTCGCGTGTCGCCTTGTCCAACCTGTGGCTGTTTGGCCCCATCGTGCAAAGGCAGCTGGAGGCGGGCGCCAGCACGAACGCGATGCTGCGCACCACCACGGCGCTGACGGTGGTCAATGCGGGCAACGCCGACAACGTGATGCCCGGCCAGGTCGAGGCTACCGTGAACTATCGGATGTTGCCTGGCGACAGCGCTGCCAGTGTGATGCAGCGCCTCAAGGGTCAGGTGTCGCAAACGCTGGGCAACGAGCGTTTCGAGTTGTATGCGTTGCCCAACGCGTCGGAAGCCTCGAAGGTGTCGCCGACCGAATCGGCTCCCTACCAGCTGATTAACCGAACCGTGCGCGAGGTGTTCCCCGGAACGCTGGTCTCGCCCGGCCTCATGATCGGCGCTACCGACTCGCGCCACTTCTCGGAGATCAGCGACCATATTTTCCGTTTCTCGCCGGTACGCGCCAAGCCCGAGGACCTGGCCCGTTTTCACGGCACCAACGAACGCATCTCGATCGACAACCTGGCCGAACTCGTGCGCTTTTACCACCGCCTTCTGAGCGTGGGTGCGCAGGCGCCCTGAACCCATTCCCGACCCTGGAGCCATCATGACCCAAGCAGTAATAGTTTCCACCGCCCGTACCCCTTTAGCCAAAAGCTGGAAGGGCTCTTTCAATATGACCCATGGCGCTAAGCTGGGCGGCCACGCGGTAGAACACGCTATCAAGCGTGCCGGCATTGAAGCCGCCGAAGT